>NZ_JBHWJL010000136.1:0-12721 GCF_042731495.1 Streptomyces sp. NPDC059853 | reverse complement strand
CCCCGGAACGGCGGGGCGCGCGCCCCTCGGCGCCGGTCAGCGGCTGAGCCGCTGGTACCGGCGCACCGCCAGCGGCGCGAACACCGCCACCAGCAGCACCGGCCAGGCGATCGCCAGCGCCACCGCGTTCTCCGCCGGCCAGCTGGTGCTCCCGCCCGCCAGTCCCGGGTTGCCGAACAGCTCCCGCATCGCCGCCACCGTCGCCGACAGCGGGTTCCACTCCGAGATGGTGCCGAGCCACCCGGGCATCAGCTCCGGGGCCACGAACACGTTCGAGACCGCCGTCAGCGGGAAGGCCAGCGGGAAGATGATGGTGCCGACGGTGTCCGGGTTGGGCACCAGCAGCCCCACGTAGATCCCGATCCAGGTCATCGCCATCCGCAGCGCCAGCAGCAGCGCCACCGCCAGCAGGGCGTAGCCGGCGCCCCGGTGCCAGGTCCAGCCCACCAGCAGTCCGCAGACCAGCAGGACGGTCATCTCCAGCAGCGCGCGGAACAGGTCCGCCACGCTGCGGCCGGTCAGCAGCGCCGAGCGGGCGATCGGCAGCGAACGGAACCGGTCCACCACCCCGCGCTGCGCGTCGTGCGCCACCGAGGTCGCGGTGGCCCCCATCCCGTACAGCATGGTCATCGCGAACACGCCCGGCAGCAGGAACTCGCGGTAGTTGCCGCCGTCCGGCACCTGCATGCCGCTGCCGAAGACGTAGCCGAAGACCAGTACGAACGTGATCGGCAGCATGAAGTAGACGCCGATCTCCTCGGGCGAGCGCACCACGTGCGCCATGTTGCGGCCCGTCATCACCCAGCTGTCGGCCGCCGCCAGTCGCAGCTTCCTCATGCCGCCACCTCTGTCTTCCCTGTCCGGTCCGCCGTGAGCCGCAGGAACGCCTCGTCGAGCGTGGGCCGCCGGGTGCCGATGTCCTCCACGGTCAGCCCGGCGCCGTGCAGCGCCCGGACCACCTCGGTCAGCGCGGCCACCCGGTCGGTGACCGGGGCGCCCACCCGCCGGGTGTCCGCGTCGGTGACGGCGGGGGAGCCGGTGACGTGTTCCAGCAGGGCGGCCACCGTCACCAGGTCGGCGGCGCGCCGGGTGACGATCTCGATCCGGTCGCCGCCGATGCGGGCCTTGAGTTCGTCGGCGGTGCCCTCGGCGATGACCCGGCCGGCGTCGACGACGGATATCCGGTCGGCCAGCTGGTCGGCCTCCTCCAGGTACTGCGTGGTGAGCAGCACGGTGGTGCCGGCGGCGAGCAGGCCGCGCACCGCGTCCCACACCTCGTTGCGGCTGCGCGGGTCGAGTCCGGTGGTGGGCTCGTCCAGGAACAGCACCCGGGGGGTGCGGATGATGCTGGCCGCCAGGTCGAGGCGGCGGCGCATCCCGCCGGAGTACTGTCCGGCCGACTTGCCGGCCGCGTCGGTGAGGGCGAACCGCTCCAGCAGTTCGTCGGCGCGCCGCCCGGCCGCCCGCTTGGACATCCGGTGCAGCCGCCCGAACATCACCAGGTTCTGCCGCCCGCTCAGCGTCTCGTCCACGGCGGCGTACTGGCCGGTGAGCCCGATGACGCCGCGCACCCGCTGCGGCTCGCGCGCCACGTCGTAGCCGCAGACGGTGGCGTGTCCGGCGTCGTACCGCAGCAGGGTGGCCAGTGACCGTACGGCGGTGGTCTTGCCGGCGCCGTTCGGGCCCAGCACGCCGTGCAGGGTGCCGGCCGTGACGGTGAGGTCGAATCCGTCGAGGGCGTAGGTGTCGCCGTACCGCTTGCGCAGCCCCTCCGCCACGATCGCGTGTTCCGCCATGGGTGGTGCCTTCCTGTCCCCGAAACTGTGTATGTCATACACTACTGTCTACACGATACACAGTTCTAGGATGGCGTCAAACGACAGCGGACAACGAAGGGAGTGGGGGAGCGGCATGGCGCGGCGCGACCCGGAGCGGACAGCCGATCTGCTGTGGCGGCGGCAGCAGTCCGGCAGCAGGGGGCCGCGCGGCTCACTGACGATCGATCAGATCGTCGGTACGGCGGTGGAGCTGGCCGACGCCGAGGGCATGGCCGGGGTGACCATGAGCAAGGTCGCCAAACGGCTCGGGGTGACCACCATGTCGCTCTACCGGTACATCCCCGGCAAGGACGATCTCGTCGACCTCATGTTCGAGATGGCGACGGGGCGGCCCGACACCACGGGATGGCCCACCGGCTGGCGCCCCCGGATCCGCGCCTTCTCCCGCGCCCAGTACGAGATCCTGACCGGCCGCCCCTGGCTGCTGGACGTCCCCATCGGCACCCCGCCGATGGGCCCCAACAACATCGCCTGGATGGAAGCGGGCCTGGCCGCGATGGAGGACACCCCGCTCACCGCCGAGGACCGGATGGGCGTGCTCAGCGTCATCTCCGGCTACGCCCTCACCGAGGCCCGGCAGGCCGAGGTGATCCGCCGCGCCACGCCCAGCACCGGCGTCAGCTACGACGAATGGGGCTCCATCTACCACAAGGTGCTGTCCCGCGTCGTCGCCGAGGGCGACTACCCCGCGCTCGGCCGCATCGTGGCCGAGGGGGTGTTCGAGGACGACCGGACCACGCCGGAGGAAGAGTTCGCCTACGGCCTCGACTTCCTCCTCGACGGCATCGAAGCCCTCATGGAGAAACGCCGGGCACAGCGGTGAGCGGCCCCGCGCCCGGCGCGGAGCCGCTCACCGGAGGCTCATCGGGGACCGCCCGGCCCGTTACGGCAGATTGCGCGCCATCACCACGCGCTGGATCTGGTTGGTGCCCTCGTAGATCTGGGTAATTTTTGCGTCCCGCATCATCCGCTCCACCGGGTAGTCCCGGGTGTAGCCGTAGCCGCCGAGCAACTGCACCGCGTCCGTGGTGATGTCCATCGCCACGTCCGAGGCGTAACACTTGGCCGCCGCCCCGAAGAACGTCAGGTCCGCGTCCCCGCGCTCGGAGCGTGCCGCCGCCGCGTACGTCAGCTGCCGCGCCGCCTCCAGCTTCATCGCCATGTCGGCCAGCATGAACTGGACGCCCTGGAAGTCACCCACCGGACGCCCGAACTGCTTGCGCTCGGCGACATACCCCTTGGCGTAGTCCAGCGCCCCCTGCGCGATGCCCAGCGCCTGCGCCGCGATGGTGATCCGGGTGTGGTCCAGGGTGCGCATCGCGGTCGCGAAGCCGGTGCCCTCCTCGCCGATCAGCCGGTCGCCGGGGATGCGGACGTTGTCCAGGTACACCTCGCGGGTCGGCGACCCCTTGATGCCCAGCTTCTTCTCCGGGGCGCCGAACGACACGCCCTCGTCGCCCTTCTCCACGACGAACGCCGAGATCCCGCCCCGGGTGCGCTTGTCCGGATCGGTGACCGCCATCACCGTGTAGAACTCCGAGACCCCGGCGTTGGTGATCCAGCGCTTCACCCCGTTCAGGACCCAGCCGTCCCCGTCCCGCACCGCCCGGGTCCTCATCCCGCCCGCGTCCGAGCCCGCGTCCGGCTCCGACAGCGCGTAGGAGAACATCGCCTCGCCCCGCGCCAGCGGCGCCAGATAGCGGGCCTTCAGCTCCTCGGAGCCGGAGAGCAGCACCGGCATCGAGCCCAGCTTGTTGACCGCGGGGATGAGCGAGGAGGAGGCGCACACCCGCGCCACCTCCTCGATGACGATCACCGTCGCCAGCGCGTCCGCGCCGCCGCCGCCGTAGCTCTCGGGGACGTGCACGGCGTGCAGGTCGCTGGCCACCAGCGCGTCCAGCGCCTCCTGCGGGAACCGGCCCTGCTCGTCCACCTCCGCCGCGTGCGGCGCGATCTTCGCCTCGGCGAGGGCGCGGACGGACTCCCGGAGCAGCTCGTGCTCCTCGGCCGGCCGGTAGAGATCGAAGTCCGCTGCTCCTGCCACCGCTCTCACTCCTGTGTGACGCGCCAGATGCTAATGACTGTTAAGTAACTTCACCCTAGATCCTGGAGACCTCCCCCCGCCAGACGGGGACTATGCTCGCTTCATGCCCTCGCTCAAGATCACCGTCATCGGCACCGGCTATCTCGGCGCGACGCATGCCGCCGCCATGGCCGAACTGGGCTTCGAGGTACTGGGCCTCGACATCGCCGAGGAGAAGATCGACCTGCTCAGAGCGGGTCGCGCCCCGATGTACGAGCCCGGTCTCGAAGATCTGCTGCGCCGTCACGTCGCCGGGATCGAGGGCTCCACCGGACGGCTGCGCTTCACCACCTCCTACCCGGAGGCCGCCGAGTTCGGCGACGTCCACTTCATCTGCGTCACCACCCCGCAGAAGGCGGGCGAGTACGCCTGCGACATGAGCTACGTGGACGCCGCCGTCGCCTCGCTCGCCCCCCATCTGTCCCGGCCCGCGCTGGTCGTCGGCAAATCCACCGTCCCGGTCGGCTCCGCCGCCCGGCTCGGCCAGGTCATCGCCGGACTCGCCCCGGCCGGCCCCGACGTCGAACTCGCCTGGAACCCCGAGTTCCTGCGCGAGGGCTTCGCGGTCCAGGACACCCTGCGCCCCGACCGGATCGTCGCCGGTGTCACCAGCGAGCGCGCCGAGAGCACGCTGCGCGAGGTGTACGCCACCCCCATCGCCGAGGGCTCGCCGTTCCTGGCCACCGACCTGCCCACCGCCGAACTCGTCAAGACCGCCGCCAACGCCTTCCTCTCCACCAAGATCTCCTTCATCAACGCGATGGCCGAGATCTGCGAGGCCGCCGACGGCGACGTGGTGCGGCTCGCCGAGGCGCTCGGCTACGACGACCGGATCGGCCACAAGTTCCTGCGCGCCGGCATCGGCTTCGGCGGCGGCTGCCTGCCCAAGGACATCCGCGCCTTCATGGCCCGCGCGGGCGAACTCGGCGTGGATCAGGCCCTCACCTTCCTGCGCGAGGTCGACTCCATCAACATGCGGCGCCGCGCCCACATGATCGAGCTGACCAGGGAAGCCCTCGGCGGCTCCGTGCTCGGCCGCCGGATCGCCATCCTCGGCGCCACCTTCAAGCCCGACTCCGACGACGTACGCGACTCCCCGGCGCTGAACGTCGCCGGCCAGCTCCACCTCCAGGGCGCCCAGGTCACCGTCTACGACCCCAAGGGCACCGAGAACGCCCGCGCCGTCTTCCCCACCCTGCGCTACGCCGACACGGCGCTGGCGGCGGCGGTCGGCGCGGACGCCGTCCTGCATCTGACGGAGTGGCGGGAGTTCGGCGAGCTGGACCCGGCCGCCCTGGCCGAGGTGGTCACCGAGCGCCGCATCCTCGACGGCCGCAACACCCTGGACCCGGCGGTGTGGCGCAAGGCCGGCTGGACCTACCGCGCCATGGGCCGCCCCACCGCGTAACCCGGTCCGCCCGTGGGGACGCCGCCGCCCCGCCGCGGGAACGCGGCGGGGCGGTGTGCGTACGGCGGCGGGGCCGGGCGGGGGGGTCAGTCCTTCACCCCGACCGTCACCTTCTCGTCGTTGTTGATCTGGCTCATCAGCAGTTCGGTCTGCTCCATGTCCCACAGCACCGCGGAACCCTTGTCGGTGGCGTAGCCGGGGTTGGCGACCGGGATGTTCATCTGGTGCGCGCCGCGCATCGCCAGGAACATCTGCCCCAGCCCCCACAGGCTCATGTCCTTGTCCACGATCAGCGCGTCCGTGGTGGCGCTCAGCGTCGGGTACAGCCGGAACGGGTTCAGCACGGTGGCCGGCGACCCCGCCTGGCTGGAGATGGCGCCCAGGAACTTCTGCTGGTTCTTGGTGCGGCCCAGATCGCCCTCGGCCTCCTGGTACCGCTGCCGGTTGAACGCCAGCGACTCCGAGCCGTTCAGCGTGTGGCAGCCCTCGGCGAAGTCGGCGCCGCTCTTCTCGTCCTTGATCGCCTGGTCGAAGCACATCTCCACACCGCCCAGCGCGTCCACCACATTGGCGAACCCGCCGAAACCGATCTCCACGTAGTGGTCGATGCGCACGCCGGTGTTGTACTCCACCGTGCGCACCAGCAGCTCCGGGCCCTCGATGGCGAACGCGGCGTTCAGCTTCTGCTGCTGCGCCGGGATGCGGTTGCCGGAGACCGAGCCGGTGAACTCCGGGATCGTCACCCACGAGTCGCGGGGCAGCGACACCATCGTGGAGCCGTTGTCGCCGACGTGCAGCAGGATCATGGTGTCGGTCCGCTTGCCCTCGGCCGAGCCGGTCGACAGGTCCTGCTTCTGCTCGTCGCTGAGCCCCTCGCGGCTGTCCGAACCCACGATCAGGTAGTTGGTGCCCTTGCCGCTGTCCGGCCGGTCCTCCACGGAGGCCAGGTCCACCTCGCGGTTCAGCTTGCTGTTCGCCCAGAGGTACGTGCCGGTCGCGATCACCACCAGCGCCAGCACCAGCGCGAGCACGGAATACCCTATCCGCCGCCCCCAGCGCTTGGGCGGACGCGGACCGTCGTCCCCCTCGTACGGGCCCCGGCCGGGCGGCGGCGGCCCGGGGCGGCGCGGCGGCGGGGCCTGGCCGGAGCCCCGGTAGATCTGCCCCTCGTTGTACCCGCCGCCGTACGCGTCGTGTCCGCCGCCTCTCGGCTGGGGCGGCCCCTGGGGAGCACCGGTTCCCGGCCGGCGGACATGCGGCATCACCCGCGCGCCCTCGGGGCTCGCGCTGCCGCTGCCCCGCCCGTACCGGTCACCGCGCGGCTGATCGTCGTCCGTCCATCCCTGGGGCCAGTCGCTCATAACACAGCAGTGTCCCCCGGGCCCGTGATCGTTGGGGAGTGGTGCCGGTCACTTGTGGCAGAGCTGATGCACAAGGATTCCCCGTCTTACGCTGGTCTTATGACAGATCCCGTCATGGCCCGCCCGGAGAACGATCTTCCCGGCAAGCCCACCGCCGCGTCGCGCACCACCCTGTCGCACATCATGACGCAGAACGACACCAACCTCATGGGCACCGTGCACGGCGGCGTCATCATGAAGCTCGTCGACGACGCCGCGGGCGCCGTCGCCGGCCGGCACTCGGGCGGTCCCGCCGTCACCGCCTCGATGGACGAGATGGTCTTTCTGGAGCCCGTCAAGGTCGGCGACTTGGTGCATGTCCACGCCCAGTGCAACTGGACGGGACGCTCCTCCATGGAGATCGGCGTCAAGGTGATGGCCGAGCGCTGGAACGAGTCCACCCCCGCCACCCGCGTCGGCACCGCCTACCTCGTCTTCGCCGCCGTCGACGACAACGGCAAGCCCCGGCCGGTCCCCCCGGTCCTGCCGCAGAACGACGAGGACCGGCGCCGCCACCAGGAGGCGCAGATCCGCCGCAGCCACCGGCTGGCCAGGCGCCGCGCCATCAAGGAGTCGCGCGGCCTCGGCTGACCCGTGTGACCTTTCCCTCAGGTCCCCCCGGGCCCGGCCGCCTCACAGCCTGGCGATCCGCGCGTGCCGCTGGCGCGGAGCACGCCGGGCCGGGGCGACGCCCGACAGCAGGATCAGCCGCGCCGCCCGGTACCGCTGCCCCGCGTACGGCTCCAGCAGTTCCAGCATCCGCGCGTCGTCCGCGCCCCGCACCCCGGTGAGCGCGTAGCCGATCAGCCCCGGCAGATGCAGATCCCCGACCGTCACCGCGTCCGCGGCACCGTTGCTGCGCTGGAGCGTCTCGGCCGCCGTCCACGGCCCGATGCCGTCCACCGCGCACAGCCGCGCGATCGCCGACGGCAGCTCCATCGCCGCCGCCTCCTCCATCCGCCGCGCCACCCGCGCCGCGCGCACGATCGCCGCCGACCGCTTGCCGTCCACCCCCGCCCGGTGCCACTCCCACGACGGGATGCGCACCAGGGCGCGCGCCCCCGGCGGTACGTACAGCTCCGGCGCCCCCGGGGCCGGCTCCCCGAACCGGCGCACCAGCAGCCGCCACGAGCGGTGCGCGTCCTCGGTGGTGACCCGCTGCTCCAGCACACACGGCACCAGCGTCTCCAGGACCTGCCCGGTGCGCACCAGCCGCAGCCCCCGGTGCCGCCGCCACGCCTCGGCCACCACCCGGTGCCGGGGCACGAACGCCGACGGATCGTCCGCGCCGCCCAGCAGCCCGGGCAGCCGCTCCAGCACCCACCCGGCACCCGGGCCCCAGCCCGCGGCACGCACCGTCCCGTCCGCGCCCTGCCGCAGCCGCAGCGTGGCCGGACCGTCCGGGGTGCGCGTCGCCCGCCACAGCGAGCCGTCCGGATCCGCGCGGAACGCCGGATCGTACGGCCCGCGCCGCAGCACTCCCAGGCTGCGGCGCAGGTCGTACGGGTGGTCCCCGGGCGGGGTCCACTGCTGTTCGAGGGGGCGTTCCGTCATGGCCCGGCCAGGCTAGCCGGTGGCCGGGCCCATGCCGCTCAGCGCCCCTGGAGCTTCGCTGCGGTGGAGCGCACGGTCGGCAGCTGGGCGTACAGCTTCTGGCCCGGGCACTCGGTGGAGAAGCCGTCCCGGTGGCCGGAGACGTTGTCCATCTTCACCGTGACGCCCTTCGCGTACAGCCCGCCGCCCATCGAGGTGCGGTTGCGCGAGCCCTTCGGGTTCAGGTTGTGCAGGCCGAGCTTCCACGCGGTCAGCTGGGCGACCGCGTCCAGCGCCTTGGCGGGCGGGGCGGTGTCGCCGTAGCTGCCCAGCAGGGCCACGCCCATGCTGTTGTGGTTGAAACCGGCCGTGTGCGCGCCCTGGACCGGCTTGTCCACGCCCCCGGCCCGGCCCTCGTAGATGGTGCCGCACTTGTCGACGAAGAAGTTGTAGCCGACGTCCCGCCAGCCCTGGGACACCACGTGGTAGCGGTAGATGCCCCGGATGAGGGCGGGCGCCTCGGAGCAGGAGTAGTTGTTGCCACCCGCCGTGTGGTGCACGAACACCGTCTTCACCATGTCGGTGTAGGCGAACGCGCTCTCGCGCAGGCTCTCGTCGGCGCCCCAGCCGGCCCGGGTGGTGATCGGCGGGCGCGGCCCCGGGTAGGAGGAGGAAGCGGCGGCGGACTGGGAGCCGATGTCCGAGGACTGCGCGTCGCCGCCGCCGGTGGCCGGGGCGGTGGACCCGGCGCGCTCCACCTCGATCCCGACCCCGGTGTCCGGGTCGATCAGCTCCAGGGTGAGCCCCTCGGGCAGCCCGTCCACCGGCGCCCCGGCGTCCTCGGGCCACACCCGCACCTGGACGCCGTCCGAGGCCCCCACCCACAGCGGTGCGGTGCCGCCGCGCACCTCGCCCCCGTCCGCCTCCGCCGAACCGGCGTCGGGGGCGTGGTCGGTGTGGGTGTCCAGCGGCTGCCACCCCGACCAGGTACCGGACTCGGCGTCCCGGGTCCGCACCTCGACCCCGCCGTGCAACTCCTCCTCCGGGTCGGCCCAGACGACGCCGAGGAGGGAGAACGGCTCGGTCTCGCGGGCCGGCAGCCCGACCTCCTCGCCGTCGGAGGAGCGGACGGAGGTGGCGAGCGGTGCGAGCGCCAGTGACTGAACACCGGTCACCTCCGCCGGGGCGGTGGCCGATCGGGGGACGGGCGCGGCGACGGCCCCGCCGGTGCCCAGCGGCACGACGAGCGGGACGGCGAGGGCGGCGGCGCAGGTGACTCCGACGGTGGAAGCAATGAATGCACGCATGACAATGATCGTGGACATAGTGGTTCAAATCTGTCCATTTGTAATCTGACGCTCCGTAAGCAAGAAGCCGCGCCGCCCGGTCCCCCGGGCCGCAGTGCGCACAACCCGCCCGGCGTACTGTGGCGGTGATGAATTCTTCCGAACACACCCCCGCCGACCTGCTGCGTTCCGCCCTGGCCGGCGACCCCGGCCGGCCCCTGGTGACGTACTACGACGACACCACCGGTGAGCGGGTGGAACTCTCCGCGACCACCCTCGCCAATTGGGTGGCGAAGACCGGCAACCTCCTCCAGGACGAACTCGGCGCCGAACGCGGCGCCCGGCTCGCCCTGCTGCTGCCCGCCCACTGGCAGACCGCCGTCTGGGTGCTGGCCTGCGCCGCCACCGGCGTCGTCGTCGACCTGGACGGCGACCCGGCCGAGGCCGAGATCGTGGTCGCCGGGCCCGGCCGGCTGGAGGAGGCGCGCGCCTGCCTCGGCGAGCGCATCGCCCTCGCCCTGCGCCCGCTCGGCGCCCGGTTCCCGCAGGGCCCGCCGGCCGGCTTCGCCGACTACGCGGTGGCGGTGCCGGGACAGGGCGACGCCTTCACCGCCTACGACCCGCCGGAGCCGGCCGACCCGGCGCTGACCATCGGCGGCCGGACGTTCAGCGGCGCGGCCCTGCTGGAGCGCGCCCGCGCGGACGCCGCCGCGCTCGGTCTCTCCGCCGGCGACCGGCTACTGTCCGTGCGCGGCTGGGACACCTGGGAGGGCCTGTCCGCCAGCCTCTTCGCGCCGCTGGCCGCCGGGGCGTCGGTGGTGCTGTGCCCGAACGCCGCCCAGGGGCCCGGCCGGCTGGACGAGGCGGCGCTCGCCGCCCGCCGGACGAGCGAGGGCGTCACCCACTTCGCCGACTGACGGTGGCCGCCGGGGCGGCGGGGCCGCAGGATCGGCTCCATGAGGCTGCCCCGACAGGCCACCCGACCCCGGCCGTACGAGGAAGACACCCCCGCCGTCCGTCCGCAGCCGTCCGCCGCCCGCTGGGCGCGGCGGCTCGCGGTGACGGTGGCGGCCGTCGTCCTCGCGGTCGCCGGCACCGGGTACGCGGTGCACCACGGCTTGATCTACGCGTCCTCGCTGCCGACGAAGGCGCCGAAAAACGGAAGTATCTGAACAAGCGATCCCACCGTCCCGGGTGGAATACGTCACCGCGGTGCGGTGCCCCGGAACCGTGCGACTAGTGTGTGCCGTCTGACTTCGCAGTCGGCTCACGGAGGGCGCACGGTTACGTGGACGCGCAGGGACGTGGAGGCGCGGGCGACATCGATCCCGCGGACCAGTGGGTGTTGAACCCGGAGACCGGTAACTACGAACTGAGACTGCCCGGTGACAGCACCGACGGGCCCGCCGGGCCGCGCACCGGCGTGCGCTCTCCGGCGCCCGACGGCACTCCTACCCCGCGTCGCACTCCGCCACACCAGCGTCGCGCTCCGTCCGCGCCCCGGGACGACACCAGCCGGGGCACCGGCGGCGGCACCGGGGCGGGCGAGCGGGCGGGCGGGCGGGCGGCCGAACGGACGGGGGAGCGGACGGGGGAGCGGACCGTACCGGCCCAGCGCGGATCGCGCCGGGCCGCCGCGTCCGGCTCCGCCGGGACGGCCGCCTCCGGCGGCAGCCGGGCGGACCGGCGCAAGGCCCAGGCCAGGAAGAAGGGCAAGGGCAAGAAGGCCCTGATGTGGATAGGCGGGGGCCTGGCGCTGCTGCTCGTCGTGGGCTGCGCCACCGCCCTGTACGCCTACAACCGCCTCAACGGCAATATCGACAAGGTCGACGTGGTCGGCCGGGACAACCCGTTCCAGAAGGGCGAGCCGGTCAATGTGCTGTTCATCGGCACCGACAAGCGCACCGGCGCGGGCAACGAGGACTACGGCAACAGCGGGGACGAGGGCCGCGCCGACACCGTCATACTCCTGCACTTCTCCAAGGACCGCACCCACGCCACCGGGCTGAGCATCCCCCGGGACCTCATCACCGACATCCCGGAGTGCGAGGTCAAGCAGGACGGGCGGACGGTCACCATCCCCGGCACCCCGCAGACCCGCTTCAACTACAGCCTCGGCGTGGACGGCCGCGACCCGGGCTGTGTGTGGCGCACGGTCGAGGAGATCACCGGCGTCGAGATCAACCACTTCATGATGGCCGACTTCAACGCCGTCAAGGACCTGTCCACCGCGGTCGGCGGCGTCGAGGTCTGCCTCGCCAAGGACATCAGCGACGACAAGTCGCACTTCCACATGGAGGCGGGCACCCACCGCCTGCAGGGCGAGGACGCGCTGGCGTTCGTCCGCACCCGCTACGGCGTCGGGCAGAGCAGCGACCTGAGCCGGATCAAGCTCCAGCAGCAGTTCCTCGGCTCGCTCGCCCGCGAGATGGTCGGCACCCTGAGCGAGCCCACCAAGCTGTGGGGCCTGGCCGACACCGCCACCAAGGCGCTGACGGTGGACACCGGCATCGGCACCATCCAGAAGCTCAACGACATCGCCCAGGAGCTGGGCAAGGTCCCGGTCAAGGACATCAGCTTCGTCACCCTCCCGGTCGTGGACAACCCGGACGAGCCCGAGGGCGCCAAGGCCACCGTCGTCCTCGACGACGCCAAG
The DNA here is from genome assembly GCF_042731495.1 of Streptomyces sp. NPDC059853. Lineage (NCBI taxonomy): Bacteria > Bacillati > Actinomycetota > Actinomycetes > Kitasatosporales > Streptomycetaceae > Streptomyces > Streptomyces sp. NPDC059853. Next base: position 517 of record NZ_JBHWJL010000136.1, on the reverse strand, counting down.
GCCGGGCCGCTGTTCCGGATGCTCCAGGAGGACCTGTCGCTCACGGACTCCGGCGACGACAAGAAGGACGAGGACAAGGACGAGGAGAAGGTCGAGCCGGCCCCGGCCGGCGAGGTCCGGGTGGACGTCTACAACGGCGGCCAGGTCATCGGCGCCGCCCAGGACACCGTCAACTGGCTCCAGAACACGCACGGCGTACTGCTGTCGACCAACGCCTCCAACGCCGACGGGCAGGAGACCACCACCCTGGAGTACGGCCCCGACCAGGCCGGCCAGGCCGCGACCCTCGCCGAGCTGATGGGCCTGCCGAAGAAGGCGCTCAAGGAGGGCTCGGCGGACGCGGGGGACACCCCGATGGTGCTGATCCTCGGTGACGACTTCAAGGGTGTGGGGATCCCGATCGAGGTCAAGGCCGAGAAGCCGGCCGACGTGGACACCATCACCGCCGACGACGAGAGCATCTGTGCCTCCTGAACGCGAACCCGAGTCCGCGGCCGGTCCCGGCCCCGCCGCGGAC
>NZ_JBHWJL010000135.1:0-12793 GCF_042731495.1 Streptomyces sp. NPDC059853 | reverse complement strand
GCCGCGGCCCCCGGACCGTCGGCGCGTACCTCGCCCGCCGTGCTCATCGCGGCCGTCGTCATCGGCTGCGCGATCGTCGGCCTCGCCGCCGGCGCGCTGCTCAGCTCCGGCGGCGGCTCGGACGACGGTGAGGGGCCCGGCTTCCTCGAACAGCGGCAGGAGGAGACCGGGGGGACGGTCGACGGCCGCCCGGAGTCCGAGGGCGGCGCCGGGGGCGAGGCCGGGGAGGACCCCGAGGTGCTCGCCCGCGCCCAGGCCGAGCAGCTGTCCGATCTGCTCGCCGACAGCGGCGAGAGCCGCGAGTCCGTCATCGCCGCCGTCGACCACATCAAGTCCTGCGACAAGCTCGGCGAGGCCGCCGAGGACCTGCGGGCCGCCGGTGAACAGCGCAACGGTCTGATCACCCGGCTCGACGAACTGGCCATCGACCGGCTCCCCGACCACCAGCCGCTGTCCGACGCGCTGCGCGAGGCGTGGCAGGCGTCCGCCGACGCCGACTACGCGTACGCGGCCTGGGCCGAGGAGCTGAAGGACAACCGCCGGATGTGCCGGGGCGGCGAGCCGCGCCACACCGACAACGCCTCGCAGGCCGAACAGTCCAGCGGCAAGGCCACCTCCGCGAAGGAGCGGGCGTCCGGGCTGTGGAACCCGGTGGCGGACCGGTACGGGCTGCCCACCCGGGACGCGACGCAGCTCTAGCGGACCGTAAAACATACGATCTCTTCTGTGTCTGCTGCCGAAACCCCTTCCCGTCGCCCCCGTCGTTCCTTCACCATGGGCGGCATGCCGCTCAACGACATGCCCTGGTGGCGTTGGCGCGCCAATGTGCGCTCGGCGCTGCACATGCTCTCGGACCCGGTGTTCCACCAGGAGTGCTGGCTGCCCGGCCTGCCCGGCTACGGGGACGTGACCGACGCCGTCTACCGGCTGGTCGAGGACACCTGGCTGGACAACTGGTCGGCCGAGAAGTACATCGGCACCGTCTTCCGGGACACCCAGGAGGCGGCGCTGGTCGATGTGGCGGTGCTGCGGGTGCTGCGCATCATGCACCAGGTGGGCGCGGACGCCCCGGTGGCCGCGTACCTCCAGCACCACGGCTGGCCCGAGGCCGTCCGGGCGGCCCGGGAGGCGCACGTCCGGCTGGCCCTCGCGGACGGTGACAACCCGGACGTGCCGCCGACCAGCCTGGACGAGCTGGCCGCGACGGTGACCACGGTCTGAACGGCGTCCTGGGCGGGGCCCGGGATGTGCCACGCTTGGGCAGTATGAACGCCGCCGCTTCCGCCGCCGCTCCCGATCAGTATGTGCTGACCCTCTCCTGCCCGGACAAACCGGGCATCGTGCACGCCGTGTCGAGCTATCTCTTCATGACCGGCTGCAACATCGAGGACAGCCAGCAGTTCGGTGACCGCGACACCGGCCTCTTCTTCATGCGCGTGCACTTCACCGCCGAGAACACCGGCAGCGGGACCGGGGCCGGGGCCGGGACCGCCACGGACCCCACGGAGAAGCTGCGTGCCTCCTTCGCCGCCATCGGCGACTCGTTCCAGATGGACTGGCAACTGCACCGCGCCGACCGGAGGATGCGCATCGTCCTCATGGTCAGCAAGTTCGGCCACTGCCTGAACGACCTGCTCTTCCGTGCCCGCATCGGCGCCCTGCCGGTCGAGATCGCCGCCGTGGTCTCCAACCACACCGACTTCGCCGAGCTGGCCGCCTCCTACGGCGTCCCCTTCCACCACATCCCCGTCACCGCCGACACCAAGGCCGAGGCCGAGGCGCGGCTGCTGCGGATCGTCGAGGAGGAGGGCGTCGAACTGGTGGTGCTCGCCCGCTACATGCAGGTCATCTCCGACGACCTGTGCAAGAAGCTGGAGGGGCGGATCATCAACATCCACCACTCCTTCCTGCCGAGCTTCAAGGGCGCCAAGCCCTACCACCTGGCGCACGCCCGGGGCGTGAAGCTCATCGGCGCCACCGCCCACTACGTCACCGCCGAACTCGACGAGGGCCCCATCATCGAGCAGGAGGTCGCCCGGGTCGGCCACGGCGTCACCCCCCAGCAGCTGGTGGCCATCGGCCGCGACGTGGAGTGCCAGGCCCTGGCCCGCGCCGTGCAGTGGCACAGCGAGCGCCGCGTCCTGCTCAACGGCACCCGCACGGTGGTCTTCGACTAGGAGACCGTGGACCGGCCGTTCCGTCCGCGCCCCCGCTCCGCCCGCCCGGGCGGGCCGGGGGCGCGGTGCGTTCGGGGTGGGCCGCGCCCGGGTCACCCCCGGGGCGCTATCGGGGCCCCGCGGTGCCGGCCCCACGCCACGAAGAGCGCGAGCGCGGCGAGGACGCCGTTGACCCCGGTGTCGGCTCCCTCGCCCCGCGCGAGGTGGAAGACGATCGCCGACCCCATGAGGGCGACCACGCCGAGGGCCGCCAGGACGGTCAGCCGGGGCCGGACGCGGGTGACCGAGGGCAGCAGGACGCCGAGCCCGCCGAGGAGGTCGAACACCGCGGAGAGGCGCAGCAGCCCCGGCAGCTCACCCGCCCACGCGAACGCCTCCGCGACCTGATCGACGGGCGCGGCCAGCTTCCAGAGGCCGCCGCCGACCAGGAACGCGGCCAGGAGCCCCTGGGCGCTCCACAGGCCGAGGGACAGGGCCTTCGGGGACCCTTCGGTGACGGGGCGCGGGGGTGCGTTCATCGGATTCCTCTTCTGCCGGCGGTCAGCGGATTGACCGCGGGGGTCACAAGGTAGCTGCTGGATCAGTACTGAACAAGTCGTCCAGAAGTGAACGCCGACAAAAGTAGCGCCATGAGTGTTCGGCACCTCGGGTAGGGTGGCGCCATGGGGATGACCGAGGAAGGCGCCGTCGACCCCCGGGTGCAGCGCACCCGCCGCGATGTCGTCGACGCCGCCACGGAGCTGTTCAAGACCGAGGGCTGGGCAGCGGTCACCCACGCCGAGGTCGCCCGCCGCGCGGGGTACTCCAAAGCGACCGTCTACGCGCACTGGCCGACCCGCCTGGACCTGGTGCGCGCGTCCGTCGGGCAGATCTGCGGCACGTCCGCACACCCCCCGCCGACCGGCGATCTCCGCGCGGACCTGGTCACCGCCCTGCTGGACTTTGCCGACGACCTGTCCCGGGGGCATCTGACCCGGGTGCTCGGCGGAGTCTTCGAACGCGCCGGGAGCGACCCGGCCGTGGACGAGATGCGCGGACAGCTCTACGCCGAGGGAGCCGGCCCGCTGGAGGCGATCCTCGGCGCGCATCTGCCCGAGGAGTCGGTCGAGCCGTGTGTGGCCCTGCTGACCGGCGGCGTCCTGGTCCGCGTCGCCATGCAGGCCTCCCCGGCGACCCGGGAGTTCATCGAGGACCTCGTCGACCGGGTCCTCGCCTCGGCACGCGGGTGACACGGACGGGAGACGGCCTGCCGCCCCGCACGGACCCGCCAGGACCGGGCCGGGTCAACCGGACCGGACGGCGCCGTGACCCGGACCGCGCCCTGACCCGGACGCGGCGCCCCTAGAGCCGCGACAGCGCGGTCAGCGCGCTCAGCACATCGCTGATCGCCGCCTGGTCGCCCTGCCCCGCCACCGCCGCCTCGGCCGGGGACAGCCGTCCCGCCGCCAGCCGGCAGAACTCCACATCCGCCAGCGCCACCTGGGCCACCGCGTCCCGCGCCGCTACCCGCGTCACCGCGGCCGTCGGCGAGTCCAGCGGAATCCAGTAGTCCCCGCCGCCCGCGCCCTCGATCTCCAGATGGACGGTACGGCCCGGCGCACCCGCCGTCGTCAGCCGCGCCCGGGTCGTCGCGAGCCCCGCCCGGCGCCGCCCCGCGATCGACCCCGGCAGCCGGCGCGCCGTGAGATCCACCAGCAGCCGCAGATGGGCGCCCAGCGGCGCCTCGTACGGATAGTCCACCGCGTCCGCGATGTCCCCGGCGTGCGTCCAGCACGCGAACGCCCGGTTCAGATACGCGTCCGACAGCGGTATCCGCGGCCCGGCCGCCGCCCCGAGTCCGGGGAAGATCCCCGGGTCGCAGTCGGCCACCGGCAGCATCTCCTCACCGGTGCGCCCACCGCGCCGGGCCGCGGCCCGCACCAGCTCCCGGCTCTGCTCGCGCCAGTCCTCCCAGGCCCGCGCCGCCACCACCCGGGCCGGCCCGGTGTCCCCGCCGGCCGCGGTCACCAGCCGCCACCGGGTCTCGGTGCGCTCCAGCGGATCGGCCGGTGCCTGCGCGCCGAGCGGGTCGGGGAGTCCGACCGCGCGGGCCAGCAGCCCGTCCATGGCGACCAGGTGATCCAGCACCTGCGCGATGGTGAGCGACCGCCTGGCCCGTTCCTCACCCCCGAACCACCGCACCCGCACCGGGATGTCCCACTCGTCCGCGGTGATGTCGTGCAGCAGCGCGTCGAGCCGGGCGGCCTCCGCGTCGTACGGCGCCGCCCAGCCCGGTATGGGCCGCGCCGCCGGACGGCGGGCGAGAGCGCTCTCCAGCACGCCGTACCGCAACTGCGGATCCAGGTCGAGACTGCGGGGCGGCCCCAGCAGGGTCACCGCGTCCCGCAGCCGCAGCGCCTCGTCGGCGCACCGGGCGCAGTCGTTCAGATGCGCCTCCACACAGGCCGCCTCCTGGACGGAGCAGGCGTCCAGCGCCCACACGCCCAGCAGCGACATCAGCTCCTGATGGGTCAGCCGCCCGTCTCCCTCCGGACCCGGTGCCGCGCCGGGGTGCGCGCCGGTGCGCTCCGGCCCGGTGCGCTGCCGCGGTGCCGGAACGCGGGGCGCCCCGGCGGCGCCCGTTCCACCGCCGCCCGGCTGCTCCTGATCGCCGGGCTCCCGGCTTCCCGGCCGCGCGGCCGTCATACGCGTTGCTCCCGTCGTACGTCATCGGGATAGGTAGTCGCCGAGGCCAGCAACTGCAACCCCAGCCGCAGCCTGCGCCGCGCCTCGGTGTGCGTGATGCCCAGTTCCCGCGCGACCTCGCGGTAGTCGGTGCGCCCGCCCCTGGCCAGCTCCAGCGCCTCGCGCAGCGGAGCCGGCATGGCCGTGACGATGTAGTCGGCCCGGGCGGCGGTCGACGCGGTGCGGATGCGCTCGGCCGAGCCGGCCGCCGTCCCCTCCCGGCGCCGCAGCCGGGCCACGGCGAGCCGGTGGGCCTCGCCCGCGATCCAGGACCGCATCGGCCCCTGGGCCGGGTCGAAGCTCTGCGGCGTGGCCCAGATCCGTCCGAAGACTTCCCTGGTCACGCGCCCGGTGCTCTCCTCGTCGGTCAGCACCCGGTGGGCGATGCCGTACGCCAGGGACGCGAAACGGTCGTAGAGTTCGGCCAGGGCCGCCGCCTCGCCGCTCTCCAGCCGCCGGCGCATGTCGCGGTCCCACTGTGGCGGTGTCTCATGTGCCATCCCTGCCCCCAAGCGTTCTCACACCCGGCACAACCTCCGACCCCGTGCGTACGTCAAATGTAGTGCGAGGAACTGTTTCCGCGCGCCCCCGAACGGCAGTATGCGCCCGCTCTTTCCAGGAGGCGGATGTCCGGGCCGGATCGGGGTCGGATCGGATGGCCGGATGACCGGGGGCGGACGGCGGGGGGTGGAGGGTGACGCGTGAGACGCGCGAAAGTGGGCAAGGGCGCTGGGGAGAGCCCCCGGAAGGACCGGGGACGACATCGGTGAACATCGAAGGAGAGGGCACGCGGGCGTGACATTGACGGTGGATGCGGAGCTGCGGGGCGAGTGGGCTGTGCTGCGGGTCGCGGGCGAGCTCGACCTCGTGACCTCGCCCGTGGTGCGCCAGCATGTCCATGACGCGGTGGCCGATGGGCGACGCAGTGTGGTACTCGATCTGTCGCAGGTGCAGTTCTGCGACTCCTCCGGGGTGGGGGTGCTGATCGCCGCGCGGCGGCTGATGCGCTCGTGCGCCGGACGGCTGCGGCTGATCCTGCCGGCCCAGGGAGCGGAGGACGGCTCCCATGTCAACCGGGTCCTGGCCGCGCTCGGCGTGCGCCGGCTGTTCGACTGCTATCCGGATCTGGCGTCGGCGACCGCCGAGCCGCTGCCCGCCTGACCGCCCGCGCCGTGTTCTGCGCGGCTGTGTGCGGACCTGTGTGCGATAAAAGCGCCCCGGTCTCGTACAGAAGCAGTACCCCGTACTCCTTTGCGTCGGAATACGCGGGAAGTGCTTGTTGCCCGACTCGCCCTCAACGATGCTGTGCTGCACCGAGTTTGTCCGCCGGTCGGAATGGTGTGAACGGTGCAGGTACAGGAGCAGGTGCTACGGACCCAGCTGGAGGTCGGACCCGAGCCGTCGGAGGTGCGGCGCGCACGGCACTGGCTGCGTGAGCGGCTGGCCGGCTCCGGAGTCTCACCGGGCCAGATCGACACCCTCACGCTGCTGGTCTCCGAGCTGGTGACCAACGCCGTGGTGCACACCGGCAGCCCCGCCGTGCTGCGGCTGGTGATGCGGGAGAGGGCCTGCCGTCACCCGGTGCGCCTCGAAGTCGCCGACCGGAGCGCCCTCGCCCCCCGGCCGCGCAGCGCCGACACGGAGGACACCTGCGGGCGCGGCCTCGAACTCGTCGACCTGCTCGCCGACCGCTGGGGCTGGCAGCGCGAGCCCGCGGGCAAGCGGGTGTGGTGCGAACTGGACTGCCCCGCGGCCCCGTGACCGGCGGCGCACCGCCCGACGGCGTACGGATCCGGCCAGGTCCGGCGCGGACGCGGTGGCCGGATCGTCCCCGCCCCGTTGTCAGCCGCGGCGCGTGCGCGCTATGGCGGCCGCTATCCGCGGGGCGTCCCTGGCCAGCTCCCGGATCATGCCGCTGATCGGATTGGTGAACCCGGTGAAGTACAGATCCGGCGCCGTGGGATGCGTCTCCTTGCCGTGCACCACCGGCTTGCCCGCCCCGTCCAGCAGCCCCAGGTGCCCGATCAGCGGTTCGAGGCCGCGCCGGTAGCCGGTGGCGGCGATCACCACCTCGGGGGTGATCGCGGTGCCGTCCGCCAGCAGGACCCGCTCCCCGTCGAACGCGGTCACCGCCCGGGTGATCTCGACCTTCCCCTTGCGCACCGCCCGGATCAGCCCCACGTCCTGCACCGGGATGGCGCCCGCCCGCGCCCGCGTGTACAGACCGGTGGCCGGACGCGGCAGCCCGTACCGCGCCAGATCGGGCAGCAGCCGGGCCACCGGACGGGCCATGCGGTCCACCAGACCCGCCGGCAGCCGCCGCACCAGCACCCCGCTGGCCTGGGACGGCCAGCCGAGCGTCGAGCGGCGCAGAATGTGCGGCGGGGTGCGCACCGCCAGCCTCACCCGGCCCGCGCCGCCCTCGCCCGCCAGGTCGGCGGCTATCTCGGCGCCGGTGTTCCCGACCCCCACCACCAGTACGTCCTTGCCCGCGTACGGGCGCGGGTTGCGGTAGGCGTGCGCGTGCAGGAACTCCCCGGTGAACCCCTCGCGGCCCGGCCAGGGCGGTATGAACGGGGTGTGGTTGTAGCCGGTGGCCAGCACCACGGCGGAGGCGCGCAGCTTCCGGCCGCCGTTGGCCAGCAGCGTCCAGCCGCCGGGGGAGGCACCGGTGTCCCGCTCCACCCGGGACACCTCGACCCCGGCCGCGAGATCCAGCTGGTGGTGGATGGCGTACCGCTCCAGATAGCGCACGAAGTCGTCGCGGGCCACCCAGCGCCCCGCGGACCGGGGGATCGGCAACCCGGGCAGGGACGACCAGCGGCGGGTGGTGTGCAGATGGAGCCGGTCGTAGTGGCCGCGCCAGGAGGCGCCGACATCGCCGGCCTTGTCGACCACGACGGCGCGTATGCCGCGCTGCTTCAGCGCTGCCGCGGCGGCGAGCCCGCCGGGCCCTGCGCCGATGACGTGGACCGGGGGCAGAGGTTCGGACGTGGGCGTGGACATGGCGTTGAGGATACGCAGAACGGTCGGCGGCGACACCGGGTCCGGCGGAGACAGGAACCGGCCGGCCGGCGCCCCCGCGCCGTCACCTTCTCCCCGGCGCCGTTCAGGCCGCGGGCTTCCTGCCGGTCACGCCCAGATGCACCAGCGTCGTCAGCGCCGGCTTGAGGTCGGTCTGCCTGGCCCCCAGCGACTGGAGGCTCTTGGGCTGCGCGGAGACCGCCGCCAGCATCGTGACCAGCGAACCGGCCAGCGCCGCCGAGGAGATGTCCTTGCCGCCGCCGCGCCCGCGCGCCTGGAGCCCGTCGATGGTCTCCGCCAGCGGTTTGACGACCGCGCCCTGGATGCGGGTCCTGATGCGCACGAACCGCCGGTCGCCCTCGGACGCGGCCAGATCGACGACGCGCAGGATCGCGTCGTGCCGGCGCCAGAACGCCAGGACACCGTCCACCAGTTCCTCGGCGGTCTGCCGCCCCGCCTTGCCGGTCCAGGAGCGGCCGGCCACCAGCTCGGACAGCGCCGCGGACTCGCGGAGCGTCACCTCGGCGAGTTCCAGAACGGCCGCCTCGACGTCCGGAAAGTACTGGTAGAACGTGGCCGGCGACGTGCCGGCCTTGCGCGCCACGTCGATCACCTTGACATCGCGGTACGGGGAGGTGGACAGCATCTTGCCCAGGCAGTCCAGCAGTTTCTGCCGGGTGGCCTGCCCGCGGCGGCCCGCCACCCGGCCGTCCACAGTCGTCACATGTCCTGTCATGCCGTCAGCTTATCGACGTGTCCGAACGGCGCGATCCGGCCGCGTCCGAACGGGTATCGGGGCCCCGGCGCGGCCAATCCGGCCCCGGATTCGCCACTGTCAGTGGCGGAGGGAAGAATCGGCTCGAAGGTCCGCTGGTGCCGTGGAGCAATGAGATGCTGCTCGGGGGCGGCACGAACGAACGAGCGTCCTGACGGGGAGGTGTCCAGCACGATGGTGCAGCAGCTGACGCAGCACGATCCACGGCGGATCGGGCCGTTCGAGGTGCTGGGGCGGCTCGGGTCCGGCGGCATGGGGCTGGTCTACCTGGCCCGCTCGGCGTCCGGGCGCCGGGTGGCCATCAAGACCGTGCGCACCGAACTGGCCGAGGACCAGCTGTTCCGGGTGCGCTTCACGCGCGAGGTCGAGGCGGCCCGCGCCGTCTCCGGCTTCTACACCGCCGCCGTCGTCGACGCCGACCCCCGCGCCGCCGTGCCGTGGCTGGCCACCGCCTACGTGCCCGCCCCCTCGCTGGAGGAGATCGTCAGCGAGTGCGGCCCGCTGCCGCCGCAGGCCGTGCGCTGGCTGGCCGCCGGTATCGCCGAGGCGCTCCAGTCGATCCACGGCGCGGGCCTGGTGCACCGCGACCTGAAGCCGTCCAACGTCCTGGTCGTGGAGGACGGCCCCCGGGTCATCGATTTCGGCATCGCCTCGGGCGTCTCCAACACCCGGCTGACGCTCACCAACGTCGCCGTCGGCACGCCCGCGTACATGTCGCCCGAGCAGGCGCGGGACTCCCGCGGGGTGACCGGTGCCTCCGATGTGTTCTCCCTCGCCTCCACCCTGGTCTTCGCCGCCACCGGGCACGCCCCGTACCACGGCGCGAACCCGGTGGAGACCGTCTTCATGCTGCTGCGCGAGGGCCCCGACCTGGAGGGGCTGCCCGACGAGCTGCGGCCGCTGATCGACTCCCTGATGACGCCCAAGCCGGAGGACCGGCCCACCCCGGCCGATCTCCAGGCACAGCTGGCGCCGCACCTCTTCGCCTCCTCCGGGGACGACGACAGCGGCTCGGCGTCCGCGTGGCTGCCCGCGGGGGCGGTGGCGCTGATCGAGGAGCGGCGGCACCGCGGGCGCGGCACGCCGCCGCCGGCCGGGGCGGCCGCCTCGCCGTCCTCGCCTGTGCCGGTGCCTTCGCCCCCGCCGCCGTCCGGCCCCGCACCCCTGTCGCCGCGGGCCGAGGAACCGGCCACCCCGCCGCCCCCGCCCTCCACTCCGCCACCGCCGGCCGAGGAACCGCCGGCCCCGGTGCAGGTCCAGGTGCGGGAACAGGCCACGATCCGTCTCGCCGGGTCCCAGCTGCCCATCGGCCCCGGGCCCAGACCCGCCGCCCCGGTGGCCGCGCCGCAGCCCGCGGCCGTGCCCGCGCCGCACCCCGCGCCGCCGCCCGCACCCGCGGTGGTGCCGGCGGACTGGCGCCCCTGGCGGTTCCGGATGACCAACGACCTGTGGGGCACCCCGCTGGTCCGCGACGGGCTGCTGTACGTCACCTCCTTCGAGGTGCACGCCCTGGATGTGGCCAGCGGACGCAGACAGTTCAAGACGCGCGAGGTCGCCTGGTCGATGGCGGTCACCGGCGGCAAGGTGCTGGCCTCGGACGGCCCGAGCCTGTACGCGCTGGACGCCACCGACGGCTCCGACCGCTGGCGGGTGCCCACCGAGGGCTGGATCTACGGGCTGCGCGCCGAGCGCGGCACCGTCCTGACCGCGACCCGCGGCGGCGGCGTCCAGGTGTGGGAGGCGGGCACCGGCGAACAGCTGTGGGAGCTGTCGGGCGCGCACACCGACTTCGAGACCCGGGAGACCGCGCCCCTCATCCACGGCGGCGCGGTCTACGCGTGGGGAGAGGGCCAGCTGTACGTCCTGGAGGCGCGCACCGGCAGCGAGCTGTGGCGCTATCCGGTCGGCGACGCCACCGCCACCGGCGGCGTCCCGGTCCGGATATGCCCGACCGACGACGGGACGGTGTACGTGGCGGCCGGCTCCCGGGTGCTGGCCCTCGACGCGGCGACCGGCGCGGAACGCTGGCGGTTCGACACCCCGGCGGCCATCCTGGCGCCGCCCGCCTACGAGCCGCCGTCCTCGCGCGCCGCCGGGATCTACTTCACCGACTACCTGGGCACGGTCTACGCGCTGGACCTGGCCACCGGCGACGACCGCTGGCGGATCGCGACCGAGGCACGGCAGTCCACGGAGGCCGTGGTGATCGCCGACGGGCTGGTCCATCTCGGCAGCGGCACGGCCATGTACACGCTGGACGCGGTGAGCGGCACCCCGCGCTGGCGGTTCGCGGCCGGGGACTCGATCGTCGGCAGCCCGGTGGTGAGCGAGGGCCGGGTGCACTTCGGCTCCGAGGACCACTGTCTGTACACGCTCGACGCCAGCAGCGGGCGGCTCAGCTGGAAGCTGGAGACCGGCGGCGCCATCACGGGCAGCCCGGCGGTCTCGCAGGGTGTGGTGTTCGCGTGCAGCAAGGACCACTGCGTGTACGCGCTGGACGCCGCACGGGGAACACGACAAGGCTGACAAGCGAAGGGACCGACGGGGAGCACATGCGCATACGAGGAACAGCGCGACTGACGGCGGCGGCTGCCGCCGCCGTGCTCCTGCTGAGTGCCTGCGGCAGCGACGACGGTGACGGCGACGCGCAGAACGACCAGCAGCAGGAACAGCAGGAGCAGCAGGAGACCGGGGCCGGCGAGAGCGACGGCGCGGACGGCGACGCGGACGCGGACGGCGACGACCGGTCCTCCGAGGAGCGGATCGCCGAGGACGAGGCCCGCTCCATCGAGGGCGACGGTCTCGACGGCGTCTGGGAGTCGATCGTCGACGACAACGACATCGAGACCCTCACCATCACCGGCGGCACGGTGGAGACCACCGGCCCGCTCAGCTGCCCGGGCACGGTGTCCGAGCCGGACAGCGCCGAACCGGTCATCGAGCTGGACTGCGACGTCGAGAACCCCAACCGCGTCCGCGGCACCCTGGAGCTGAACCCGGAGGGCAACCGCCTCTTCATCGGCTGGGAAGGCCAGGCCTGGGGCGGCTACATCGACAGCCTGATCCGCATCGGCTGACCGCCGGGACCGGCCCGGCCGGGGACTAGGGGGTGTCTGATGGATAGCGCCGGTCAAACCCGCAGTGGCTGGTGCGGTGCATCGCAAGGCGGAGGGGCGGCCTCGTAGTGGGCTACTCGGTCGTGCCCGACAACGCAGCGAGGTGCCGTGCCAGCCGCTGCGGGCCAGGCGGGATCCATCAGACACCCCCCTAGGTGTATTGACCCGCGGGGTTGTTTACGCGGGTGATGGGTGGCTTGCCTGCGAGTGCGGTGTGGCTGCGGTGGTGGTTGTAGGTGTGGAGGAATGTTGCCAGGGCCTGGGTGCGCTCGTTGTTGGAGGTGTAGGGCCGTTGGTAGGCCCATTCGTCGAGGAGGGTGCGGTTGAAGCGTTCGACTTTGCCGTTGGTCTGGGGCCGGTAGGGGCGGATCTTCTTGTGGGTGATGCCGGCTGTGGCCAGTGTCCGGGTGAAGAGCTTGGACTTGTAGCAGGCGCCGTTGTCGGTCAGGACCCGCTCGACGGTGATGCCGTGGGCGGTGAAGAATGCGTTCGCCCGTTTCCAGAAGCCGGCGGCGGTCTCCTTGCGTTCGTCGGAGAGGACTTCGCTGTAGGCCAGGCGGGAGTGGTCATCGACGGCGGAGTGGATGTAGCTGTAGCCGATCACCGGGGTGCTGCTTCGCCGCTGGTCGGTGGTGGCCTGCCGGTTGCGGTCTCCGGCGGTGCGGCCCACCACGCGCCAGCCTCCGCCGTGGGGGATGTTGCCGAGTTTCTTGATGTCGACGTGGACCAGCTCGCCTGGCCGGTCCCGTTCGTAGCGGCGGATGCGACGGCCGGTGGGCCGGTCCAGGTGGGCCAGGCGGTTCAGGCCGTGGCGGACCAGGATCCGGTGAACCGTCGAGGCCGGCAGGCCCAGGATCGGGCCGATCCGTGCCGGGCCCAGCTTCCGGCCGGTCCGCAGCCGACAGACCGCGCTCTCGACTCCGTCCGGAGTGCGGTGGGGTGTCGTGCCGGGCCTGCTGGAGCGGTCGTGCAGACCC
>NZ_JBHWJL010000134.1:0-12819 GCF_042731495.1 Streptomyces sp. NPDC059853 | reverse complement strand
GCGACTGACGATGCGCGAACGGCGCATCCCCCGGCCGCCGCTGGCACGGCGCCCGCCATGCCCGGAGCGCAGGGCGGCCAGCCCGGCAACCCGAAGGCACAGCCGCCCGCCGCGAACCGTCCGTCCGGCGCCGCCGCGTCCGCAGCCGGGGGCGCACGAGCCGAGCAGCCCTCCGCACCCGCCGACGAGGGGCGGTCCGGGCAGCCGGGTGGCTCCGCCGGTACGCGGCAACAGCCCCCGGCAGCGGGAGGTCCCGGCGGCGCCGCGTCCGCCGCTCCGGCGGCGCCGAACGCGCCTTCCTCCGGCGCCCCGGCGGCCGGTGCGGGCCGGGATGAGTCGTACACGGCCACCGAGCCGGACTTCACCCTGCCGCCGCCGCAGCCCCAGCCACCTGCCGGGGCGGCGCAGCCGCAGGCCGCGCCGTCGACCCGGCCGCAGCCACCGTCGTCGGCTGCCCCGTCCTCGTCCGCGTCCGCCGGGTCGCAGCCTTCCCGGGCTCCACGGCTGCCGTCCCTGGATCCCCGGGCCACCGCCGCCGCCTCCGTGGCAGCGTCCGCGTCCGCTTCCTCTGCCTCCGGGCCCGCCTCCCCCGCCCCTGTCTCCGCCTCCGCCGCGCCCGCCCCCGCCGATCCGCGGGCCGCCGCCGATCCGCGGACACGGGACGCGCGGCCGCCGAGCCGCGAGACGCATCCCGTGGCGTGCGCGCTCTGCGCGAAGGGCCGGGTCGACGCCGACGGCTACTGCTCGGACTGCGGCCGGGCGCAGCCCGGGGAGCGTGATCATGTCGAGCGGGCGCTCGGCGGGGTGGCCGCCGTGACCGATCTGGGGTTGCGGCACCACCGCAACGAGGACTCGTTCACCGTCTCGGCGACGGCTCTCGCCGATGGTTCGCCGGCGGTGATCGCCGTCGTCTGCGACGGCGTGTCCTCCTCCTCCCGGCCGCACGAGGCGTCCGCCGCCGCCTCGGAGGCGGCGGCGGAGTCGCTGCTGGTCTCGCTGCCGCGCGGCGTGTCCGGTCAGCAGGCCATGCACGACGCCGTCCTGTCGGCCGCCCGCGCCGTCGCCGATCTCGCGGACTCCGCCGCCGAGCCCGGCCAGAACGCCCCGGCCTGCACGCTGGTCAGCGCGGTGACCGCCGGTGGCATCCTCACGGTGGGCTGGGTCGGTGACAGCCGCGCCTACTGGATTCCCGCCGAACCCGGCGCCGCCCCGGCCCGGCTGACCGAGGACGACTCGTGGGCGGCCCAGATGGTCGCGGCCGGGCTGCTCAGCGAGGCGGAGGCGATGGCGGACCACCGCGCGCACGCCATCACCGCCTGGCTCGGCGCGGACGCGGTCGAGGTCGAGCCGCACACCGCGTCGTTCAAGCCGGACCGGCCCGGTGTGGTGATCGTGTGCACGGACGGCCTGTGGAACTACGCCGAGTCCGCCGAGCAGTTGGCGCGGCTGGTGCCCGCCGGGGCCCGGGAGACGCCGCTGCCGACCGCCCAGCAGCTGGTGCGGCACGCCCTGGAGTCCGGGGGCCACGACAACATCACCGTCGCGGTCATCCCGTTCCCGGTGGTGGACGTGGCGCGATGAGGACGGGGCCGGTCTTCGGCGTCGAGGTCTACCAGAACGAGTATCTGCACCGGGACGCCGACGAGGTGCACGCGATCGTCACGGTCGACGCGACCGGCGGCGACCGGTCCTCGGACGCCGCCGTGGTGATCATGGTGGACTGCTCCGGGTCGATGAACTACCCGTCCGCCAAGATGGACGCGGCCCGCCGCGCCACCGGGGCGGCCCTCGACACGCTGCGCGACGGCACCGCGTTCGCCGTGGTGGCGGGCACGCACCGGGCCTGGGAGGTCTACCCGGGCGGGGGCCGGCTCGCGGTCGCCGGCGCGGCCACCCGGGCGGCGGCCGCCCGGGCGCTGGACGGGCTGACGGCGGACGGCGGCACCGCCATCAGCAGCTGGCTGCTGCTCGCCGACCGGCTGCTGGCGACCTCGGGCGCCGCCGTCCGGCACGGGCTGCTGCTCACCGACGGCCGCAACGAGCACGAGGAGCCGGAGCGGCTGCGCGCGGCCCTGGACCACTGCGCCGGTCATTTCACGTGTGACGCGCGTGGCGTGGGCACGGACTGGGAGGTGCGGGAGGTCACCGGGATCGCCGGGACCCTCCTGGGCAGCGCCGACATCGTGGCCGAACCGGAGGACCTGGCCGCCGACTTCACCGCCATGATGGAGGCGGTGATGGGCAAGGGCATCGGGGATGTGAGCCTGCGGGTGTGGACGCCGCTGGGCGCGTCGGTGCGGTTCGTGAAGCAGGTGGCCCCCGCCGTCGCCGATCTCACCGGGCGCCGCGCCGAGGCGCCGCCGCGCGCGGGGGACTACCCGACGGGTTCCTGGGGCGAGGAGTCCCGTGACTACCACCTCGGGGTGCGGGTGCCGCCGTGCGGCGTGGGCCAGGAGATGCTGGCCGCCCGGGTGTCCCTGGTCGGCCCGGACGGGGTGACCGTCAGTGCCCGGCCCGGTCTGGTGCGGGCCGTGTGGACCGCCGATCCGGCGGCCGCCACCGCGCTGCATCCGCAGGTCGCCCACTACACGGGGCAGGAGGAGCTGGCCCGCGTCATCCGGCAGGGCATCGACCTGCGCAAGCGCGGGGACACCGCCGGTGCCGCCGCCCGGCTGGGCCGTGCCGTCCAGCTGGCGCACGTCTCGGGGCACGAGCAGACCTCACAACTGCTCGCAAAGGTGGTGGACGTGGAGGATGCGGCGACCGGTACTGTTCGGCTGAAAGCGAGAGTCGCCGAGGCCGACGAGATGACCCTGGAGACGAGGTCGACGAAGACGGTCCGGGTAAAGAAGTAGTCGACATGAGAAGAATCAGCGGAAGCAGGGGGAGGCAGTAACATGCCGACGTGCCCGAACGGCCACCAGTCGGCGGCCGAGGACTGGTGCGAGGTGTGCGGGTACCGCATGCCGGCGCCCGCGCCCGCCGCCACGATGCCCCCGCCGCCCGGCGCGTTCGGCCAGCAGCACCCGGGCCCGCCCGGGCCCCCGGCGCCGCCGCCCGGCCCGCCCGGCTATCCGGCCAGCCCGCCGCCGCAGCCCGCGCGGCCCGCCGAGCACTGTCCCCAGTGCCGTACGCCCCGTGAGGCGCAGGCGCCGTTCTGCGAGGGCTGCCGGTACAACTTCCTGACCAACTCCCCCACCACCTACATACCTCCGGTACGGGCCGAGGGCCCGCCGATACCCGGCGCGCCGCCCCAGCACCAGCCGGCCCACCAGCCGCCGGGCCCGCCCCACCCCTACGGGACCGGCCACGGCCACCAGCCGCCGCCCGCCCCCGGCCAGACCGGCGATTGGGTGCTCCCGCCGCCCGCGCAGCCGCCCCAGCAGCAGGCGCCCGGCGGCTACGGTTACCCCCCGCGCGGCGCGTGGATGGTGACCGTCGGCCCCGACCCCGACTATTTCCAGGCGATGATGCGCCGCTCGGGCCCCGAGGCCGCGCAGCTGAGCCTGCCGCCGTACGCACCGCCCCGCCAGCTGCCGCTGAGCGGGCCGCAGGTCACCGTCGGCCGCCGCCGCCAGTCCACCGGCGAGAGCCCGGACATCGACCTGTCGCAGCCGTCCGAGGACCCGGGGGTCTCCCACCAGCACGCCGTGCTCGTCCAGCAGCCCGACGGCAGCTGGGCGGTGGTCGACCAGGACTCCACCAACGGGACCACGGTCAATGGGTCGGAGGATCCGATCCAGCCCTTCGTTCCGGTACCGCTGCGCGAGGGCGACCGCGTGCACGTCGGTGCCTGGACGACCATCACGCTCTACAGGGGATAGGAGCAGTCTCAGTGGACCAACCCGCCATATCTGTCAGCGGGCTGCGGAAGAAGTACGGGGATGTGCAGGCGGTCGACGGGGTCACCTTCGAGGTGGCGTCCGGCGAGTTCTACGGCATTCTGGGGCCCAACGGCGCGGGCAAGACGACCACGCTGGAGATCGTCGAGGGGCTGCGCCGCCCGGACGAGGGCACGGCCGAGCTGTTCGGTGTGCCCTCCTGGCCGCGCAACCACGACCTGCTGCGCCGGATCGGCGTCCAGCTCCAGGCGACCGCGTTCTTCGACAAGCTGACCGCGCGCGAACAGATCCACACCTTCGCGGACCTGTACGAGGTCCCGCGCGAACGCGCCGACGCCATGCTGGAGTCGGTCGGCCTCTCCGAGAAGGCCGACGTGAGCGACACGGAGCTGTCGGGCGGCCAGGCCCAGCGGCTGTCGATCGCCTGCGCCCTGGTGCACGATCCGGAGCTGGTGTTCCTGGACGAGCCGACCACCGGTCTCGATCCGCAGGCGCGCCGCAACATGTGGGATCTGCTGCGCGAGATCAACGCCGCCGGCCGGACCGTGGTGCTGACGACCCACTATCTGGACGAGGCCGAGGTGCTGTGCGACCGCGTCTCGATCATGGACGCGGGCCGCATCCTGCGCACCGGCCCGCCCGCCGAGCTGATCTCCGAGCTGGGTGTGAAGACCCTGGAGGACGTGTTCCTCCAGCTGACCGGCCGGGAGTTCCGCCAGTGAGCCGCAGCCTCGGGGGGCTCGTTCCCCTCTCCAGAACCATGGTGCTCGGCCTGGTGCGGGACCGCACGGCCGTGTTCTTCATGCTGATCTTCCCGCTGATGTTCCTGCTGCTGTTCGGGGCGCTCTTCCAGGACACCTCGGTCTCGCGCTCGCCGATCGCCCAGGTCGGCGACGTCGAGCTGCTGGAGGAGTTGCCGGCGGAGTACCGCGCCGACCTGGACGAGGTGGTGGAGCTGCGGCGCGCCGCCGATCTCGACGAGGCGCTGAAGCAGGTCCGCGACGGCGATGTGGCCGGGGCGATCTGGCAGGACGGCACCACCATCGAGGTGCGCTACTCGGAGGCGGACGGGGTGCGGGCGGGCACGGTCCGCAGCGTGGTCCAGACGCTGGTGGAGTCGGCGAACCTGGCCGCGACCGGCCAGCCGCCGACGTACACGATCGCGATGGACACGGTCGAGGACGACTCGGTCAAGCCGATCCAGTTCCTGGCGCCGGGGCTGCTGGGCTGGGCGGTGGCGATGGGCGGGGCGTTCCTGTCCGCGCTCACCCTGGTCAGCATGCGCAAGACCCGGCTGCTGCGCCGGCTGTGGCTGGCGCCGGTCCGGCCGTGGGCCGTGGTCGCGGGCCGGGTGGGGGTGACGCTGGGGCTGGCCGTGGTGCAGACGGCGCTGTTCCTGGGCGTCGCGGTGATCCCGTTCTACGGGCTCCAGTTGAGCGGGGCGTGGTGGCTGTCGATCCCGCTGGTGCTGTGCGGCTCGCTGGCGTTCATGTCGATCGGCCTGATCATCGGGGCGGTGGCGAAGACCGAGGAGGCGGCCAACGGCATCCTCCAGGTGACGATCATGCCGATGGCGTTCCTGTCGGGGTCGTTCTTCCCGACGGACGCCATGCCGTCCTGGCTGACGCCGATCGCCCAGGTGCTGCCGCTCAAGCACCTCAACGAGGCGCTGATGGCCGTTCTCAGCCGCGACGACGGCTGGGGCACGGCGCTGCCGGTGATGGGCGGGCTGCTGCTCTTCACGGCGGTGTGCACGGCGATCGCGGCGAAGCTGTTCCGCTGGGACAGCGCCTGACACGGCGGGGCGGGCGGGGGGCCCGCCCCGCTCAGCCGGGGGTGTTGATCATCGAGCCGGCCGCGTAGACCATGTAGCGCCACATCTCGGCTTCGTCCTCCGGGTCGAGGCCGAGCGTGTCGATGGCGTCGCGCATGTGCCGCAGCCAGGCGTCGTGCGCGGCGCGGTCGACCGTGAACGGGGCGTGCCGCATCCGCAGCCGGGGGTGACCGCGCCGGTCGCTGTAGGTGCGCGGGCCGCCCCAGTACTGCATGAGGAAGAGGGCGAAGCGCTCCTCGGCCGGCCCGAGGTCCTCCTCGGGGTACATCGGCCGCAGCAGCGGATCGTCGGCCACGCCCTCGTAGAAGCGCTTCACCAGCTTCCGGAAGGTGGCCTCGCCGCCGACGCGCTCGTAGAAGGTCTCGGTGGGCAGGGTGCCGCGTCGGATCTCGTTCACCCTCCCATGGTCGCAGACCCGTTCCGGAGGGCGGGAACTCACGCAGAGTAGACCGGGGACGACCGTGCGCGGCAGACTGAGGCGGTCGCGGATGAGGAGGGCAGGCAGATGCCGCCGAGGGATCTTCCGAGCGCACGTGAGGCGCGGCTCGGGGCGGAATTGCGGAAGTTGCGGGAACGGGCCGGAAAAGCGGCGCACGAGGCGGCCGCCTGGATCGGTACGGATCGCGCGAAGATGTCGAATATCGAATCCGGCCGGCGCGGTATCAGTGAAACGCGGATCCGCAGGCTCGCCGAGTTCTACGGGTGCGGGGATCAGCGGCTCATCGGGGAATTGTGCGCGATGGCCAGGGAACACCGGGGCGGGAACTGGTGGGACGCGTTCCGGGGCCGGGTGCCGCAGGGGAATGTGGACGTGGCGGAGCTGGAGCATCGCGCGACGCGGCTGCGGATGGTGCACATGCTGCTGGTGCCGGGGGTGTTCCAGACGCCCGGGTACGCGCGCGCGGTGATGGCGGGTTCGGTGCCGCCGCCGGACGAGGAGCTGCTGTCGGCGCGGGTGGCGCTGCGGCTGCGGCGCGGGGAGCTGCTGCGCGGGGAGAACCCGCCGCCGTGCCAGGCGATCATCCACGAGGGCGCGCTGCGGATGCGGTACGGGGGCCGGGAGACGGCGCGCGAGCAGTTGGAGTGGCTGCTGGACGTGGCGCAGTGGCCTTCGGTGGAACTGCGGGTGATTCCGTTTTCCCGGGAGGACATTCCCGGGCACGGGCAGTCTTTTCTCTATGCGTACGGTCCGGTGACGGAGCTGGACACGGTGGAGGTGGACACGCCTTTCGGCGGTGATTTCCTGCACGACGCGTCCGAGTTGGAGAAGTACCGGAAACTGCTGGAAGTTTCGGAGCGGATCGCGCTCGACGCGGTGGAGTCGCGGCAGCTGATCCGGTTCATCGCGCGCGAGATGTGACCCGGCGGCGGGCCGGCGGGAGCCTGCGTGGGCCCCGCCGGAGGTCTTTCCGGAGGGCCCGTGGGAGGGCCCGCACCGGACCGAAGTCAACCCGACGCCCGCCGGTCACCCGAACGAGCGTCAGCGCGGGGAGACGGTCAGCCCGGGGGTGGTGCTGCCGGGGCGGCGGACCGCGATCGACCCCAGCGGGGTACGCAGCCGCAGCCACACGCCCCGGGCCAGCACCGCCGCCGGGGCGGCGGCGCGCAGGAAGCCCAGCGACCTGGCCGCGTGCACCGCCCGCAGCGGCAGCGGTGTGCCGGGCAGCGGGCGGCTCCAGATCTCCTCGGCGAGCGCGTCCAGCGCCTCCCGGGTGCGCTCGCCCTCGGCCAGGGCCTCGGTGCGCTCCCGGAACTCCGCCACCACGGCCTCGGCCGCGCCGCGCACCCCGCCGTGTTCCAGCTCGGCCAGCGGCTCCCAGCCGCCGCGCGGCGGCAGCACCCCGGCCCAGGACGGGCCGGTCACCGGCGCCGGGACCCGGGCCGTGCCGGCCCGCTCGTCGATCCCCTCCAGCAGTTCACCGGCGGAGACGGTGACATCGATCCGGACGGGCTCGGCCAGCCGCAGCGGCCGGATCGCCAGCACGCCGAACCGGGCGGGCCGGGCGAACACGCCCAGCACCGGGCCGTCCGCCTGCAACCGGGCGGCGGCGGCCTTCTCCCAGCGCAGCAGCCGGGCGAGGAGGGCCGCCAGATCGGCGGCCTCTCCCCGCTCGGCGAGCGAGATCATCACGCGCCACCGCTCCCGCCGGCCGCGTCGTCCTGGTAGTGCCCGAGGAACCGGCGTTCCTCCTCGGTGATCCGGCGCGGCCGGCCCGCCTTGAGGTCATAGGGCACGACGACCGTGGAGGCTCGCACGTACACCTGCTCCGTGTCCTTGACCTCGTAGGCCACGGTGACCGAGGCGCCGCCGAGCTTGGCGACCCACAGCTCGACGGAGACCGGCGCGTGCCGGTGCACCAGCGGGCGCAGATAGTCGATCTCGTGCCGTGCGACCACCGAACCCCCGGTGAACGCCCCGGAGTCGGCCTGCCGCGCCAGCCGGAACATGAAGTCGATCCGGGCCTCTTCCAGATACCGCAGGAAGATCACGTTGTTGACGTGCCCGAACGAGTCCATGTCCGACCAGCGCAGGGGGCACTCGTACACATGCCGCACGGCGTTCCGCCCCTCAGCCCCGGGTGAGCTTCTTGTAGGTGGCCCGGTGCGGCCGGGAGGCCTCCGGGCCCAGCCGCTCGGCCTTGTTCTTCTCGTAGGCCTCGAAGTTGCCCTCGAACCAGAACCACTTGGAGTCGCCCTCGTACGCCAGGATGTGCGTGGCGATGCGGTCCAGGAACCAGCGGTCGTGGGAGACGACCACGGCGCAGCCGGGGAAGTCCAGCAGCGCGTTCTCCAGGGAGGACAGGGTCTCCACGTCGAGGTCGTTGGTCGGCTCGTCGAGGAGCAGCAGGTTGCCGCCCTGCTTGAGGGTGAGCGCCAGGTTCAGCCGGTTGCGCTCACCGCCGGAGAGGACACCGGCCGGCTTCTGCTGGTCGGGGCCCTTGAAGCCGAAGGCGCTGACGTAGGCGCGCGAGGGCATCTCGACCTGGCCGACGTTGATGTAGTCGAGTTCGTCGGAGACGACCGCCCACAGCGTCTTCTTCGGGTCGATGTTGGCGCGCGACTGGTCGACGTAGGAGACCTTGACGGTCTCGCCGGTCTTGATGGTCCCGGAGTCCGGCTCCTCCAGACCCATGATCATCTTGAACAGGGTGGTCTTGCCCGCGCCGTTGGGGCCGATCACGCCGACGATGCCGTTGCGCGGCAGCGTGAAGGTGAGGCCGTCCACCAGCACCTTGTCGCCGAACGACTTGTGCAGGTCGTTGACCTCGACGACGACGTTGCCGAGCCGCGGCCCCGGCGGGATCTGGATCTCCTCGAAGTCCAGCTTGCGGGTCTTCTCGGCCTCCGCCGCCATCTCCTCGTAACGGGCGAGACGGGCACGGGACTTGGCCTGCCGGCCCTTGGCGTTGGAGCGGACCCACTCCAGCTCGTCCTTGAGCCGCTTGGCGCGCTTGGCGTCCTTCTGGCCCTCGACCTTGAGCCGGGTGGCCTTGGTCTCCAGGTACTTGGAGTAGTTGCCCTCGTAGCCGTGCAGCCGGCCCCGGTCGACCTCGCAGATCCACTGGGCGACGTTGTCGAGGAAGTACCGGTCGTGGGTGATGGCCACCACGGTGCCCGGGTACTTCGCCAGGTGCTGCTCCAGCCAGTTCACCGACTCGGCGTCCAGGTGGTTGGTGGGCTCGTCGAGCAGCAGCAGGTCGGGCTGCTCCAGCAGCAGCTTGCACAGCGCCACCCGGCGCTTCTCGCCACCGGAGAGGTTGGTGACCTGCCAGTCGCCGGGCGGGCAGCCCAGGGCGTCCATGGCCTGCTCCAGCTGGGCGTCCAGGTCCCAGGCGTTGGCGTGGTCCAGCTTCTCCTGAAGCTGGCCCATCTCCTCCATGAGCGCGTCGGAGTAGTCGGTCGCCATCAGCTCGGCGATCTCGTTGAACCGGTCGAGCTGGCCCTTGACCTCGGCCACGCCGTCCTGGACGTTCTCCAGCACGGTCTTGGACTCGTCCAGCGGCGGCTCCTGGAGCAGGATGCCCACCGTGTAGCCCGGGGCGAGGAAGGCGTCGCCGTTGGAGGGCTGCTCCAGCCCGGCCATGATCTTCAGCACGGTGGACTTACCCGCGCCGTTGGGGCCCACGACACCGATCTTGGCCCCGGGCAAGAAGCTCAGGGTGACGTCATCGAGGATCACCTTGTCGCCGTGCGCCTTGCGCGCCTTGCGCATGGTGTAGATGTACTCAGCCAACAGAAACCGTCCGGCAGATCAGTGAAGGGGCGGAAGAGTGGATGCGTCCATCCTGCCGCATGGCATGCCCCGGGCGGAAACCGGACCGGGGCACGGGACGCGGAAGGGGCGGGCCCCCGCGGGACCCGCCCCTGTGCGCGCGTACGGCGGCGTTCACCGTACGTAGCGGTTCCGCTTACTCAGCGGCGGAACCGGCGCTCCGCTTGCGCAGGAAGAACACCGCGCCACCGCCGACGGCCAGCAGGCCCACGGCGACACCGGCGATCATGCCGAGGTTGGAGCTGGAGCCGGTCTCGGCCAGGTCGGGACCGCCGTTGCCACCGGTGCTGTCCGGGGTGGGCTCGTTGTCGGCCGGGGTCTCGGGCTCGGGCTCGGCGATGGGCTCCTCACCGGCGGTCTCGCAGTTCAGGACACCGGTGAAGACCCAGGGCTCCTTGCCCTCCAGGTTCTCGACGGTGATCTCGTACGCCTGGCCGTTCTCGACCGGGACGACCACCTGCTGCTCGGCGCCGGGGGCGATCTCGTAGGACTCGCCGTCCAGCTCGAAGGTGAAGGGCTGGTCACCGTCGTTGGTGACGTTCAGCCGCACGCCGCCCTCGACGCAGACCTCCTCGGCGGTGATCGCCGGGTTCGGGCCCTCGCTGGCCCAGTGGACGGTCGCGCCGGAGGTGACCGAGGACTCGGAGGACCCGGCCAGGATCATGGTCTGGGTCCGGACGTCGATACCGGTGAGCACGCGGCCGACCGGCACCGGGGAGGTGGCGGTGGCGGTGAGCGAGGCGGAGCCGTCCTCGGCGCCCTCGGGCACGGAGAAGAACAGCTCGGTGCCGTCGGTGACCGGGGTGGACTCGGTGACCGTCTCACCGTTCGCGTCGACGACGGTGACACCGGCAGCGGCGGCGGCCGGGTCGGTGGAGATCACCACGGAGTCGGCGCTGGTGTGCACGGTGATCGGGTCGGAGAGCCCGCCCGGCTTGGCCGTGACCTCCTGCGGGGACAGCCCCAGCGAGGCGCGCGGCTCCTCGACGGCCTCGGCGTTCTCGCCGAGCCAGTCCGCGAGCTTGGCGGCGTTCTCGTCCTTCGGGGTGGCCTCGACGCCGTCCGACAGCTCCCAGATGGCGGCCTGGGTACCGGCGGCGGCCTGCTTGTCGGTCAGCGAGTTCGCACCGGCGGCCTCGGCCAGGGCGTTGAGGTCATCGACGACCGGGTAGGAGTTCTGCAGGATCCAGTGGATCTTGGCGGCCTCCTCCGGGATGTCGTGCAGACGCGAGGAGTTCCAGTCGGTCTCCTTGTACTTGGCCTTCGGCGAGGTGGGCGTGCCGAAGTCGATGCAGTACGTCTTCAGGGTGCCGCCGTCGTCCGCGTTCAGGTAGAACAGACCACCGCTGTAGGTGTTGGTCCGTCCGTCCTTCGTCACGTCGATCTTGTCGCTGACGCGGAGCCCGTCCAGGGTGGCGGTGGCGCCACCGTTGCCCGGGGTCTGGTCGGCGAGGGCCGGGCCGGCGGTGGCCAGCACGCCGGCGGCGGCGAGCCCGGTGGCGACGGCGGTAGCCGCAAGGCGGGCGGCGACCCGCTTGCGTGCAAACATCATGTAAGTCCCCTCCACGGCGATCACGGGGGCGCGCAGCCGCACTTGAGGCGGCACGCTCATCAACTTCCCCGTGTGTACTGCCGGATCGTAGAGAGGCAGTCGCTCTATGTCCCCGTCCGAAGACCGTCTTAAGCCTTCCGACGTGGAATCGTTACCTCGGAATCGCGCGGAATGGGAACAATCACGGCACCCGCCCGACCGCCCGGTCGGAGCGGCCCCGGGCGCGGGGGCCGGGGCGGGGGGTGTGGCGGGCGTCCTTGACGAACCGGGGCGTTCCGGCCCAGGCTCGTCGCCATGCGCGCAGCCGTCCTGACGTCCCGTCGGCACATCGACCTCGGGCGGGTCACCACGGCCTCCTGTCCGGCCTGACGCCGCCCCGGCGGCGGCCCCGGACCCCGCCCGTATCCCCTCCCCCGACCGGAGACCCGCTGTGCCGAACCCGACCCCGGCCCCCGCGCGCCCCGAGGGCCACCCCGACGGCCCTCCCGAGACCCACCCCGACCCCGAGGCGTTCGCCCGCGACTGGCGGGCCTGGCACCGCGAACGCGAGCGGTCCCTCGCCGCCCCGCACGGCTTCCTGGCCATCACCAGCATGCGCTGGCTGACCCCCGAGCCGGCCCGGTTCGAGGACGCGCCCGGCGCCTGGTCCACCGACGACGACGGCGCGGTGCTGGTCACCCTCGCCGACGGCGAGACGCTCACCGTGGACGGCGAGCCCGTCCACGGGCGGCACCGGTTCGACGCCCTCGCGGACGGCGGCAGCGTCTTCCCCGTCTCCGGCGACCTCGTCATCGAGGTCGCCCGGCGCGGCGGTCAGGCGCTGCTGCGCCCCCGCGACCCGGCGAACCCGCTGCGTACCGGCTTCACCGGCACCCCCGTCTTCGCCCCCGACCCGGCCTGGGCGCGGCCCGGCCGCTTCCTGCCGTTCGACGCGCCGCGCCCGGTGCGGGTCGGCGCGGTGGTGGAGGGGCTGGAGCATGTGCTGGAGGCGCCGGGGCAGGTCGCGTTCGACCTCGACGGCGCCACCCACCGGCTCACGGCGTTCAACGGCGGCCGTCCGGGCGCGCTGTTCGTGCTGTTCACCGACGCGACCTCGGGGGTGAGCACGTACGCGGCGAACCGTTCGCTGTCGATCGAGCCGCCGGACGCGGCGGGCCGGGTGACCGTCGACTTCAACCGGGCGGTCAACCTGCCCTGCGCGTACACCGATCTGGCGACCTGCCCGCTGCCGCCGTGCGAGAACCGGCTGGCGCCGGCCGTCGAGGCCGGTGAGCGGCTGCCGCGGGAGCGCGGTGGAACGCCCTGAGCGCGCGGGGGC
>NZ_JBHWJL010000133.1:0-12916 GCF_042731495.1 Streptomyces sp. NPDC059853 | reverse complement strand
CTGCGCGGGAGATGACCCCCGCCCCCGGCGGCGGCCAGGTCAGGCCGTCGCCGGGGGATACAGCTGCGGCGGCAGCGCCGAGGCCGCCGCGCGGTCCAGCAGCCACAGGGTGCGGCTCTCGCCGTACGCGCCGGCCGCCGGTGCCTGGAGTTCGCCCGGGCCCGACAGCGCGATGCGGGCCGCGTCCGCCTTGTCCTCGCCCGCCGCCAGCAGCCACACCTCGCGTGCCGTGCGGATCGCCGGCAGGGTGAGGGTGATCCGGGTCGGCGGCGGCTTGGGGGCGCCGTGCACCGCCACCACCGGCCGTTCCCGCTCGTGCAGCGCCGGATGCTCCGGGAACAGCGACGCCACATGGGTGTCGGGGCCCACGCCCAGCAGCAGCACGTCGAACTTCGGCACCGCGCCGTGGTTCAGCACGTCGCGGGCCGTGGCCAGCTCCGCCGCGTACCCCTCGGCCGCCGCCTCGGCGTCGTTGCCCCACGGGCCGTCGGAGGCCGGCATCGGATGGACCCGGGCCGGGTCCACCGGGACCTGGTCCAGCAGTGCCTCGCGGGCCTGGACCTCGTTGCGGTCCGGATCCCCGGCGGGCAGGAAACGCTCGTCCCCCCACCACAGCTCCAGCCGCCCCCAGTCCACCGCGTCCCGCGCCGGGGAGGCGGCCAGCGCCGCCAGCAGCCCGTTCCCGTTGCGGCCGCCGGTCAGCACCACCGAGGCGGTGCCGCGCGCCGCCTGGGCGTCCACGATCCTCGTGATCAGCCGGGCGGCGGCGGCCTGCGCCATCAGCTCCTTGTCGCGGTGGACCACCACCTGCGGGGTGGCCGTCACCGCTCCGCACCCGCCGTCGCGCCGAAGCGCAGCGCCTCCGCGTACGCCTCGTCCGGGTCGAGCCGGCGCAGCTCCTCGGCGATCAGCTCCGCGGTGGACCGCCGGTGCAGCGCCACATGCCGGTCCGGCTGGCCCGGTACCGCCAGCTTCGCCAGCGACCCGGTCGGCCGGTCCAGGCAGATCGTGCCGTCCTCGGTGAGCAGCCGGACCGCCGTGATGCCGGGGCCCGGGGTGGGCACCCGCTCCACCGGGACGCCCAGCCGCTGCGCCAGCCACAGCGCCAGCAGCTCCGTGGAGGGGTTGTGCTCCTCGCCCTCCACCACCGCCGAGTCGATCCGGCCGTGCTTCTGGTCGAGCGCCGCCGCCAGCACGCTGCGCCACGGGGTGATCCGGGTCCACGCCAGGTCGGTGTCGCCCGGCGAGTAGACCTCGGCCCGCGCGCCGAGCACCGCCACCGGGTCCTCGTTCGCCGCCGCGTCCATGATCCGCCGCTGGGCCAGCGTCCCCAGCAGATCGCGCTCCGGGTGCGCCGGGGCGTCCTGCGGCCACCACACCACCACCGGGGCGTCCGGCAGCAGCAGCGGCAGCACCACGCTGTAGGCGTGCGCCGACAGCTCGCCGTGCAGCCGCAGCAGGACGGTCTCGCCGCTGCCGGTCTCCCCGCCGACCCGGACCTCGGCGTCCAGGTGGGCGCCGGAGTGCTCCCGCGAGGAGCGGCCCGGGCGCCGGATGACGACCAGGATCCGGGAGGGGTGCTCCTTGGACGCCTCGCTGGCCGCCTTGAGCGCGTCGTAGTGGTTGCCCTCGTCGGTGACGATGACCAGGGTCAGCACTATGCCCACCGCCGGGGTTCCCGTTGCCCGCCTGGCCTGGACCAGGGCGGCGTTGATCTGACTGACTGTGGTGTCCGTGAGGTCGATCTTCATGGCCGCCGCCAGCTCCGTCCGTCCAGGGAGAGCATGTCATCAGCCGCCTTGGGCCCCCAGGTGCCGGCCGGGTACGGCTCGGGCCGGCCGTGGCCCGCCCAGAACTCCTCGACGGGGTCGAGGATTTCCCACGAGCGCTCCACCTCCTGGTGGCGCGGGAACAGGTTCGCGTCCCCGAGCAGCACGTCCAGGATCAGCCGCTCGTACGCCTCCGGGCTGGATTCCGTGAACGACTCGCCGTAGGCGAAGTCCATCGTCACGTCCCGGATCTCCATCTGGGTGCCGGGCACCTTGGAGCCGAACCTGATGGTGACGCCCTCGTCCGGCTGCACCCGGATGACCAGCGCGTTGTTGCGCAGCTCCTGGGTGTCGGTGGCGTCGAACGGCGAGTACGGCGCCCGCTGGAAGACCACCGCGATCTCGGTGACCCGGCGGCCCAGCCGCTTGCCGGTGCGCAGGTAGAACGGCACCCCGGCCCAGCGCCGGTTGTCGATCTCCAGCTTGATCGCCGCGTAGGTGTCGGTCACCGACTTGGGGTCGATGCCGTCCTCCTCCAGATAGCCGGCCACCTTCTGGCCGCCCTGCCAGCCGCCGGTGTACTGGCCGCGCACCGTGTGCCGGGCCAGGTCCCGCGGCAGCCGGACCGCGCTGAGCACCTTCAGCTTCTCGGCGACCAGGGACTCGGCGTCGAAGCCCGAGGGCTCCTCCATCGCGGTGAGCGCCAGCAGCTGGAGCAGGTGGTTCTGGATGACGTCGCGGGCGGAGCCGATGCCGTCGTAGTACCCGGCCCGGCCGCCGATGCCGATGTCCTCGGCCATGGTGATCTGCACGTGATCGACGTACGACCGGTTCCACAGGGGCTCGAACAGGGTGTTGGCGAACCGCAGCGCCAGGATGTTCTGGACGGTCTCCTTGCCCAGGTAGTGGTCGATGCGGAAGACCTCGTGCGGCGCGAACACATCGTGGACGACCGCGTTCAGCTCCTGCGCGGACGCCAGATCGTGGCCGAACGGCTTCTCGATCACCGCCCGCCGCCAGCTGTCGCCCTGCCCCTCGGACAGGCCGTGCTTCTTCAGCTGGCGCACCACCGTGGGGAAGAACTTCGGCGGTACGGAGAGGTAGAAGGCGAAGTTGCCGCCGGTGCCGCGCTCCTTGTCCAGCGCCTCGATCGTCTCGCGCAGCGTGTCGAACGCCACGTCGTCGTCGAAGGTGCCGGGCACGAAGCGCATGCCCTCGGCCAGTTGCCGCCAGACCTCCTCACGGAAGGGGGTGCGGGCGTGCTCCATGACGGAGTCGTGCACGACCTGGGCGAAGTCCTCGTTCTCCCAGTCCCGGCGGGCGAAGCCCACCAGCGAGAAACCCGGGGGCAGCAGCCCCCGGTTGGCCAGGTCGTACACGGCCGGCATGAGCTTCTTGCGGGACAGATCGCCGGTGACCCCGAAGATCACCAGGCCCGACGGCCCCGCGATACGCGGGAGCCGCCGGTCCTGCGGGGTGCGCAGCGGGTTGGCACGGACGCCGGGGATCTGCCCGGCGCCCGTCGCGTTCGCAGCTGAGCCGCTCACCGTCGCTCAGACCTCCCCGCCGGCGAGCCGCTCGAGTTCCGCCTGGGTGGAGTCGAGCAGCGCGGTCCACGCCGACTCGAACTTCTCCACGCCCTCGTCCTCCAGCAGCTGCACGACCTCGTCGTAGGAGATGCCGGCGGCGGCGAGCGCGTCCAGGTCGGCGCGGGCCTGCTCGTAGGTGCCCGCGATGGTGTTGCCGGTGATCTCGCCGTGGTCCTCGGTGGCCTTGAGGGTGGCCTCCGGCATGGTGTTGACGGTGCCGGGGGCGACCAGCTCCGTCACGTACAGGGTGTCCGGGTAGGCCGGGTCCTTCACGCCGGTGGAGGCCCACAGCGGGCGCTGCTCGTTGGCGCCCGCCTTGGCCAGGGCGCGCCAGCGGTCGGAGGCGATGACCTCCTCGTACGCCTGGTAGGCGAGCCGGGCGTTGGCGAGGGCGGCCTTGCCGCGCAGCGCCTTGGCCTCCTCGGTGCCCAGCGCCTCCAGGCGCTTGTCGATCTCGGTGTCGACCCGGGAGACGAAGAAGGACGCCACCGAGTGGATGGTCGAGATCTCCAGGCCCCTGGCCTCGGCCTGCTCCAGACCGGTCAGGTAGGCGTCCATCACCTCGCGGTAGCGCTCCAGGGAGAAGATCAGCGTGACGTTGACGCTGATGCCCCGGGCGATGGTCTCGGTGATGGCGGGCAGCCCGGCCCGGGTGGCGGGGATCTTGATGAAGGTGTTGGGGCGCTCCACCAGCCAGGCCAGCTGCTTGGCCTCGGCCACGGTGGCCCGGGTGTCGTGCGCCAGGCGCGGGTCGACCTCGATGGAGACCCGGCCGTCGCGGCCGTCGGTCGCGTCGTACACCGGGCGCAGCACGTCGGCGGCGTCCCGCACGTCGGCCGTGGTGATCATGCGGACGGCCTCTTCGACCGTGACCTTGCGGGTGGCGAGGTCGGTCAGCTGGGACTCGTACCCGTCGCCCTGCGAGATCGCCTTCTGGAAGATCGCCGGATTGGTGGTCACCCCGACGACGTGCTGCTGGTCGAGCAGCTCGCCGAGGTCGCCGGACGTGATGCGCTTGCGCGACAGGTCGTCCAGCCAGATCGCGACACCCTCCTCGGAGAGCCGCTTGAGTGCGTCGGTCATGGAAATCGCATCCCCTGCTTGTTGTCTCTTCGAATTCAGCGCTCTGCGGCGGCCAGGGATTCCCGGGCCGCCTGGGCGACGGCCTCCGGGGTGATCCCGAACTCGCGGTAGAGCGTCTGGTAGTCCGCGGACGCCCCGAAGTGCTCCAGCGAAACGATCCGCCCGGCGGTGCCGACGTAGCGGTGCCAGGTCAGACCGACCCCGGCCTCCACCGCGACGCGGGCCGCCACGACCGGCATCAGCACATGGTCGCGGTAGGACTGATCCTGCTCCTCGAACCACTCCACGCACGGCATCGACACCACCCGGGTGGGGACGCCCTCGGCCTGGAGCACCTCACGGGCCGCCAGTGCGAGCTGGAGCTCGGAGCCGGTGCCGATGAGGATGAGGCGCGGCGTGCCGCCCTCGGCCTCGGTGTGGATGTAACCGCCGCGCACCGTGTCCTCGTTCGGCGCGTAGGTGGGCACGTTCTGCCGGGTGAGGGCGAGGCCGTGCGGGGCCGGCTTGGTGGCGTACCGCTGAAGGATCTCCCGCCACACCAGCACGGTCTCGTTCGCGTCGGCCGGGCGCACGATGTTCAGGCCGGGGATGGCGCGCAGCGCGGACAGGTGCTCCACCGGCTGGTGGGTGGGGCCGTCCTCGCCGAGCCCGATGGAGTCGTGCGTCCACACGTAGGTGACCGGCACCCCCATCAGGGCGGCCAGCCGCACGGCGGGGCGCATGTAGTCGGAGAACACCAGGAACGTACCGCCGTACACCCGGGTGTTGCCGTGCAGCGCGATGCCGTTCATCGCCGAGCCCATGGCGTGCTCGCGGATGCCGAAGTGGATCGTGCGGCCGTACGGGTCGGCGCCGGGCAGCGAGTTGCCCTCGGGGAGGAAGGAGGAGCTGCCGTCGATGGTGGTGTTGTTGGAGCCGGCCAGGTCGGCGGAGCCGCCCCACAGCTCGGGGATGACCGGGCCCAGCTCGCTGAGCACCTTGCCGGAGGCCTTGCGGGTGGCGACGTCCTTGCCGGCCGGGAAGACGGGCAGCGCCTTCTCCCAGCCCTCGGGCAGCCGGGCCGCGCGGATCCGGTCGAATTCGGCCGCGCGCTCCGGGTTGGCCTCGCGCCAGGCGGCCAGCCGCTCCTCCCACGCGGCGCGCGCCTGTCGGCCGCGCTCGGTGACGGCGCGGGTGTGGGCGAGCACCTCGGGGTCGACCTCGAAGGACTTGGTGGGGTCGAAGCCCAGGACCTCCTTGGTGGCGGCCACTTCGTCCGCGCCGAGCGCCGAGCCGTGCGCGGCCTCGGTGTTCTGGGCGTTGGGGGCCGGCCAGGCGATGATCGAGCGGGCGGCGACGATGGAGGGCCGGTCGGTGACGGCCTGGGCGGCGAGCAGCGCCTCGTGGACGGCCTTCGGGTCCAGGTC
The DNA here is from genome assembly GCF_042731495.1 of Streptomyces sp. NPDC059853. Taxonomy (NCBI): domain Bacteria; kingdom Bacillati; phylum Actinomycetota; class Actinomycetes; order Kitasatosporales; family Streptomycetaceae; genus Streptomyces; species Streptomyces sp. NPDC059853. The sequence goes on along the minus strand of NZ_JBHWJL010000133.1, from coordinate 7,069 downwards.
GCCGTTCTCCAGCGGGGCGACGCGCTGGACGTGCCAGCCGTACGCCTCGAAGCGGGCCAGGGTGTCCTCGGAGATCGCGGTCTCGGTGTCACCCTCGATGGAGATGTGATTGTCGTCCCACAGCAGGACGAGGTTGCCGAGCTTCTGGTGCCCCGCCAGCGAGGCGGCCTCGGCGGCCACGCCCTCCTGGAGGCAGCCGTCGCCCGCGAACACCCAGATGGTGTGGTCGAACGGGGAGGTGCCGGGCGCCGCCTCCGGGTCGAACAGACCGCGCTCGTAGCGGGCGGACATCGCCATGCCCACCGCGTTGGCCACGCCCTGGCCCAGCGGCCCGGTGGTGGTCTCCACCCCCACGGTGTGCCCGTGCTCGGGGTGCCCGGGGGTGCGGCTGTCCCAGGTGCGGAAGGACTTCAGGTCATCCAGTTCCAGGCCGTACCCGGCCAGGTAGAGCTGGATGTACAGCGTGAGGCTGGTGTGACCCACGGACAGGACGAAGCGGTCCCGGCCGGTCCAGTCGGGCTCCGACGGGTCGTGGCGCAGCAGCTTCTGGAACAGCACATAGGCGGCGGGGGCCAGGGACATGGCCGTACCGGGGTGGCCGTTCCCGACCTTCTGTACGGCGTCCATGGCCAGAACACGAACGGTGTCGACGGCCCGCTGGTCCAGCTCGGTCCAGTCGAGGGCTGAGGTGGTCGGCTTGGTGCTCACCCTGCGTCAGGGCTCCTCTCCGCGGTCGATAGGTCCGGTGATGCGTTCTCCCACCGGAAGCGGCGCGAGGCTCACCGGGCGCTCCGAGCCTACCCCCGGCGTGCGGGGGGCCTGTGTCCGCGTTCGTCCAGTGGTCGGGGGGTGCGCGGCGGCGCCGGCGGGCGGACGGTGGACGGACCGTGCCGGCGACGACGCGACCCACCATCCCAGGCACGCCGCGCCCTCGCACGCGGCGCGCCCGGCGTGGGGCGACCCCGGAGACAAGGTGGGTATCTCGGGCGTCTAGAGTGACGGTGTTCATGTGAGGGGCGTCCATGAGCGGTCAGCGGCACGACGGCCGCTACGCCGGTGCCCCGACGCTGATCTCGCAGAATCAGGGGTGTCCGTGACGGTCGTCGATTCCCGTCCGGTGGCAGAGCGCGGTCCCGGCTCCGGCCAGTGGACGCGTGGTGCCCGGATCAGGGCGTTCATCGCGCTGACCAAGCCCCGCATCATCGAGACGCTGCTCATCACCACCATCCCGGTGATGTTCCTCGCGGAGCAAGGGGTCCCGGACCTCTGGTTGGTGATCGTTACCGTCACGGCGGGTTACCTGTCGGCGGGCGGCGCCAACGCGCTCAACATGTACTACGACCGCGACATCGACGCGCTGATGCACCGCACGTCGAACCGGCCGCTGGTCACCGGGATCGTGAGCCCGGCCGAGTGTCTGGTGTTCGGCATCGCGCTGGCGGTGCTCTCCACCGCGATGTTCGGCCTGCTGGTCAACTGGCTGTCGGCCGCGCTGGCGCTGGGCGCGCTGCTGTTCTACGTGCTCGTCTACACGATGGTGCTCAAGCGGCGCACCGCGCAGAACATCGTGTGGGGCGGCATCGCGGGCTGCATGCCGGTCATCATCGGCTGGTCCTCGGTCACCAACTCGATGTCCTGGGGCGCGGTGATCCTGTTCCTGGTCATCTTCTTCTGGACGCCGCCGCACTACTGGCCGCTGTCCATGAAGGTGCGCGAGGACTACGCGCGGGCCGGGGTGCCGATGCTGCCGGTCATCGCGAGCAACAAGGTCGTGGCCCGGCAGATCGTGGTCTACAGCTGGGTCATGGTGGGCGTCTCGCTGCTGCTGTGGCCGCTGGGGTACACCGGCTGGTTCTACCCGGCGGTCGCGCTGGCCGCCGGCGCGTGGTGGCTGTGGGAGGCGCACGCCCTCCAGGCCCGCGCCCGGGCCGGGATCACCGGGCCGGGGCTCAAGGAGATGCGGCTGTTCCACTGGTCCATCACCTATGTCTCGCTCCTCTTCATCGCGGTGGCCATCGACCCCTTCGTGGGCTGACACGGGGCGGTCCCGGCGCTCGCCCGGGGGTGTTCCCGACCGGGATTACCGGGAAGTAGCATGCCGGGCATGACGACCCGCAGCACCGCCAGGACCGGCCGCCGGCTCACCCGCCACATCACCGCCTTCGCCCGTGCGCACGGCGGGTCGGCCGAGGCCACCGTGACCTACGTCGGCGAGCGCGGCGCCCGCATCGTGCTGGTGGGCGCCGACGGCGGCTGGGGCGATCTGATGGCCCCGGACGGCGACACCGCCCGGCAGGCGCTGGAAGCGGCCGGAATCACCCCGCAGGACACCTTCGACGCCCCGCTCGCCGCTAAGGTACGCACCGGCCGCTACGAGTGGACCCGGATGGCCGGGCTCCAGATCGGCGGACCCCGCAATACCTGAAAGCGGTTTCGGGCGTTAGGCGGAATATGCACACCTCGCCCCTGGTGGACCAGCACGGTCACGGCGTGCTCCACGGCGACCTGGGCCTCGGCACCTTCGAGCGGCACCTCGCCGCCGCGCTCGGCGGCCCCGCCGGCACCGGGAGCGCGTACGACACCACCACCGGGCTCGCGCTGCGCCGCTGGTGCCCCCCGCTCCTCGGGCTGCCCGCGCACTGCACCGCCGTGCGGTATCTGGCGCGCCGCCGGGAGTTGGGGGCGTACGCCGCCTCCCGGGCACTGCTGCGGGGCAGCGGCATCCACACCTATCTCGTGGACCCCTCGATACCCGGGGCGGACACCGACGGCACCGAGGAGCCGGTCACCGGCATCGGGGAACTGGCCTCGGCCGCCGGCTCCCGGGCGCACGAACTGGCGGCGCTCGACGCGGTGGCGGGCGAGGCCGCCGACCGGGGCGGCGGGGTCCGTACCTTCGCCCAGGACATCGCCCAGGCGCTGCACGGCGCCGCCCGCCGCGCGGTCGCCTTCGTCTGCGACGCGGCCACCCTGCGGGATCCCGGGCCGCCCGAGCCCGCCGAGGTGCGCCGGGCCGCCGGCCGCTGGCTGGCCTGCGGGCGGCGGCGCAGCGAGCCCGCGCTCACCGGGCATCTGCTGTGGGCCGCGCTGGCCTGCGGGCTCCCCGTCCAACTGCGGTGCGCGGATCCGGAGCCGCTGGTTCCGCTGCTGCGGGCCACGGCGGGGCGTGCCCCGCTCGTACTGCTTCCGCGCCGGCCCCATCACGAGGCCGCGGCCCGGCTGGCCGCGGCCTTTCCCCATGTCTACGCCGATGTGGGCCCGGAGCCCGCGGTCACGCTGGCGCGGGCCCCGTTCGGGAAGCTGCTGTTCTCCACGGGCGCCCGGGCCCTGCCGGAACTGCACGTGGTGCGGGTGCGGCAGTACCAGCGCGCCATGACGCGGCTGCTGGGGGAGTGGGTCACCCAGGGCGACTGCTCGCGGGAGGACGCCCGGCGGATCGCCGACCGCGTCAGCGGCGGGACCGCCCGGCGGATCTACCGGCTGGACGAGCGGCCGGCTCAGGCCGGCTGAGGCTCCTTCTCGGGCCGTCCGGCCGAGGGCTCGGTGTCCGGCGCGGCCACCGGGGCGGGCCCCCGCTCGCGGGTGGACAGCAGCAGCCGCAGCATCGCGATCCACACCAGGGCGGAGCCCAGCATGTGGATGCCCACCAGCCACTCCGGCTCGTCCAGCGCGTACTGCACATAGCCGACGGCGCCCTGGGAGAGCACCACGAGCAGCAGGTCACGGCTGCGGGCGCGCGGCCCGGGCGGGGCGTCCACCAGGCGCAGCACCAGCCAGACGGCGAGCGCGCCGAGCGCCACCGACCAGGCGAGCATGGAGTGCACCCGGGTCACCGTCTCCCAGTCGAACGGCATCCGCTCGATGTCCCCGCTGTCCCCGGCGTGCTTGCCGGTGCCGGTGACGGCGGTGCCGGCGACCAGCAGCACGGCGGTGAGCACGGTGAGCCCGGACACGGCGCGGCGTACCGGGACGCCGACCAGCGGACGCGGCGGTTCGTCGCCCTCGCGGGCCCGCAGCCAGGTGAGGGTGGTGGTGGTGAGCAGTGCCATCGCGGCCAGGAAGTGCGCGGCGACGATGTACGGGTTCAGCTCGGTGAGCACGGTGATGCCGCCGATGACGGCGTTGCTCATGACCACCCAGAACTGGGCCCAGGCCATCCGGGTCAGCGGCCGGCGGCGCGGCTTCGCGGCGCCGGCGGCGATGATGGTCCAGCCGACGGCGGCGCTGACCACGTAGGTCAGCATCCGGTTGCCGAACTCGATCAGCCCGTGCACCCCCATCTCGGCGGTGGTGGTGAGCGAGTCGTCCGTGCACTTGGGCCAGGTGTCGCACCCGAGCCCGGAGCCGGTGAGCCGGACGGCGCCCCCGGTGATGATGATGAGGACACTCATCACCAGGGCGGTCAGCGCGGCACGGCGCACCGTTTCGGGGCGCGGGGTCCAGCGCTCGGCGATGTACGCGAGGGGATTTCGCACTGCTTTCAGCACCCGCTCATCGTAGGCCCCGAGCTTGTGCGCGTTTTCACGAGGGGGTGCTTCGGGTCATTCCCAGCGGAAGAAGCGGGCCGCGGCACCGAGGGAGAGCACCGACCAGACGGCCAGGATCCCGGCCTGGGCCCAGGGCATGGCGGCGCCGTTCTGGAGGACCTCGCGCAGCCCGGTGGACAGGGCGCTGACCGGCAGCAGTTCCAGGACGGTGCGCAGCGCGCCGGGGAAGTTCTCCAGCGGGACGATCACGCCGCCGCCGAGCAGCAGCAGGATGAAGACGAGATTGGCGGCGGCCAGGGTGGCCTCGGCGCGCAGCGTCCCGGCCATCAGCAGCCCGAGGCCCGAGAAGGCGGCGGCCCCCAGCAGCATCAGGGCGGCGGGGGCGAGCGGATTGCCGTGCGGGGACCAGCCGAGCGCCCAGGCCGTGCCGGTCAGCAGCACGGTCTGGAGCGCGAGGGTGACCAGGACGGCGCAGGTCTTGCCGCACAGCAGGCCCCAGCGGGGGAGCGGGGAGGCACCGAGCCGCTTGAGCACGCCGTAGCGGCGCTCGAAGCCGGTGGCGATGGCCTGCCCGGTGAAGGCGGTGGAGACCACGGCCAGCGCGAGGACGCCGGGGGTGAGGAAGTCGACGCGGGCGCCGTCGCCGGTGTCGACGATCTCGACGGTGCTGAACAGCACCAGCAGAAGGGTGGGGATGACCACCGTGAGCAGCAGCTGTTCGCCGTGCCGCAGGAGCATCCGGGTCTCCAGGGCGGCCTGGGCGGCGATCATGCGGGGGAGCGGGGCGGCGGCGGGGCGCGGGGTGAAGGTGCCGGGCCGGGCCGTGCCGTCGGTGTCCCGGGCCCGGTCGGCGTTCCCGGTGGCGGCCGAGTCGGTGGTCATGACCGCAGCTCCTTGCCCGTCAGTTCGAGGAAGACGTCTTCCAGGGTGTGCCGCCGGGTGGTGATCCGGTCCGGCAGGACGCCGTGCTGGGCGCACCAGGCGGTGACGGTGGCCAGCAGGCGCGGGTCGATCTCGCCGGTGACGCGGTACGCGCCCGGGCTGGGCTCGCTCACGTCGGCGCCGGCCGGAAGGGCGGCCTTGAGGGAGGTGAGGTCGAGGGCGGGCGGCCCGCCGAAGCGCAGGGTGTCGGCGGCGCCGCCCCGGGAGAGGTCGGCGGGGGTGCCGCGGGCGATGACCCGGCCCCCGTCGATGATCGCGACGTCGTCGGCCAGTTCCTCGGCCTCGTCCATGAAGTGCGTGGTGAGGACGGTGGTGACGCCGTCCGCGCGCAGTTCGCGCACCAGCTCCCAGGTGGCGTGCCGGGCCTGCGGGTCGAGGCCGGCGGTGGGCTCGTCGAGGAAGACGAGTTCGGGGCGGCCGACGACGGCGAGGGCGAGCGCGAGCCGCTGCCGCTGACCGCCGGAGAGCCGGCGGTAGGGGGTGCGGCCGCAGGAGGCGAGGCCGAGCCGTTCGGCGAGCGCGTCCACGTCCAGGGGGTGCGCGTGGAGGGCGGCCATGTGCCGCAGCATTTCCAGGGCGCGGACGCCGGGGTAGACGCCGTCGCTCTGGAGCATGACGCCGATCCGGGGCCGCAGCGCGGCGGCGTCGGCGGGCGCGTAGGGGTCGAGACCGAGGACGCGCAGCCGGCCGGCGTCCGGCCGCCGGTAGCCTTCGCAGGCCTCGATGGTGGTGGTCTTCCCGGCGCCGTTGGGGCCGAGCACGGCGGTGACCGATCCGCGTTCCACGGTGAGGTCGAGTCCGTCGACGGCGGTGGTGCGGCCGTACCGCTTGACCAGCCCGACGGCTTCCACGGCCGCCTGGGCCCCTGCGGTCTGCATGCGATCGAGTCTAGGGCGAGCGGCGATCGGGGTGGGCGGCGCCCCGGGGGCCCGAGGGTCGGTGCGCGCCCGGCGTGCGCGCGGATATTCCGTTCCGCCGCATTGCCCGGCACGCTCCCCCGCCCGCTGTAATTCTGAATGTTCGAGTTTGCTGCCATCGGCCCCGGGTAATTTTCCCGGCGGAATCAAGACTTCATTTTCGAGCCGCCCTTCTGGAGTCGGATTGTCCGCGTGGATGTGTGCCGGAATTCCTTTTCTCCTGCTGACCCAAAGCCTGTCCCAGCCCGCTCAGCAGTCGGAAACCCCTACGTTGTCCCTGGTCAGAGTGGGTGATCACCTGGAGGAATTCCAGCGGATCGCCCTCGCCCACCACGGCCATCGCGCCTCCGGGACGGCCGGCCACGCCGCGTCGCTCAGCTATGTCGAGAAGGAACTGTCGGCAGCCGGTTATCTGCTCCGGCGCCAGGAGTTCTCTTTTCTCTACACGGAGACGGTGGAAGAAAGAATGACCTTGTCCGACGGAAGATCCCCGGTCGTGACCGCTTTCGGATATGCACCGTCCACACCCGAGGCGGGACTGAACGCCGCGTTCCTGCCGCTGGACGCCACGGGCTGCGACGCCGCCGACTGGGCCGGGGTGCCGGCCGAGGGCCGCACCGTCGTGCTCCCGGCCGAGGGCTGCGCCGCCGCCGAGAAGGAACGGGCCGCCGCCGACGCGGGAGCCGCCGCCCTGCTGCTCGCCGGCCCCGGCCCCGACGCCCC
>NZ_JBHWJL010000132.1:0-13075 GCF_042731495.1 Streptomyces sp. NPDC059853 | reverse complement strand
GTTGTTCATCTCGCCCAAGACGGCCAGCGTCCATGTCTCGAACATCCTGGCCAAGCTGTCGGTGACGGGCCGCGGCGAGGCCGCGGCCCTGGCGCACCGGCTCAGGCTGGTGCCGACGGCGGCCCCGGAACGCTGACGGTGACCCGGCCGGAGTCGAGGTCGATGGGCCCGGTGCCGCCGGGGGCGTTGCTGCCCTCGTCGACCCGGTCGAACTCCAGCCGCCAGTTCTCCTCCTCGGTGTGGTAGCCGCTGGGCCGGAACAGCGCCTCCATCAGGCTGAACGGATTGGGCATCCTCGCCTCCCGGGTCGAGAACCGATCCTCATCTCATCGGAGAGGACGAATGGGGTGGTGCCCGGGTTCCGCTCCGGGGTCCCGGAGGGGCCTTATCCGCGTCCGGGCACCGCCCGGCCCCGGCTAAGGCCCCCGCCGCCGGGCGGAATGCGGACGCTGCCCGATGCCCCGGGCCCGCCTGCCCGAGGAGGGTGAAGTCATCCGGAAATCCCGGACACCCGACGGCGGAGGCCACCACCCATGTACCCGAACATCGATCTCGTCAGGGAACGCATGGACACCCTGCGGCGTGAGGCACACCGTGAGCGGCTGCTCCGCGAAGCCGCCCGGGGCGCCCGGGAGCGGGCCGCGAGGCGGCACCGGGCGGAGCGGGAAGCGGAGGAACAACGCCGGCAACGGAACGTACGGGCGCCCGCCCGGCTCCGCCGCTGGTTCGGCGTCCGCGCGTGACGCCCGCCGCCAAAACCCCCGGCGCCCTGTCGGACGTGTGTGCGATCCTGCCCTCCATGCAGAGCAGAACGGTCAGCCCGGTCTTCGTCGGGCGCACCGAGGAGAGCGCGGCGCTCGACCGGGCGCTCCACGCCGCCACCGACGGCACCCCGCAGGCGGTGCTCATCGGCGGCGAGGCGGGCGTCGGCAAGACCCGGCTGCTGGAGGAGACCCTGGAGCGGGCCCGGGACGCCGGGGCGCTCACCGCCGTCGGCGCCTGCGTGGAGGCGGGCGCCGACGGGCTGCCGTTCGCCCCCGTCTCCACCCTGCTGCGCAGCCTCTCCCGGAGCCTGGGCGACGAGATGGGCGAGGCCGCCGCCGGCTTCGGCGGCGAACTGGCCCTGCTGCTCCCCGAACTCGGGGACCCCGGCGCCCCGCCCTCCCCGGCCGGCAACGGAGAGGCCCGCAGCCGGCTCTTCGAACTCACCGCCCGGCTGCTGGAGACCCTCGCCCAGCGCCGCACCCTCGTCCTTGCCGTCGAGGACCTGCACTGGTCCGACCGGTCCACCCGCGAACTCCTCGGCTACCTCCTCCGCTCCCTGCCACCCGGCCGGGTGCTGCTGGTCATGACGTACCGCTCGGACGACATCCACCGCCGCCACCCGCTGCGCCCGTTCCTCGCCGAACTGGACCGGCTGCGCACCGTCGAGCGGATCGAACTCGAACGCTTCAGCCTGGCCGAGGTCGGCCGCCAGCTGACCGGCATCCACGGCAGCCGGCCCGACGAGCGCGTCATCGAGCAGATCCACCGGCGCTCGGACGGCAACGCCTTCTTCGTCGAGGAACTCGCCGGCTGCCTCACCGAGGGCAAGGCCCCCGGCATGCTCAGCGACTCGGTCCGCGATCTGCTGCTGGTCCGCGTCGAAGCGCTCCCCGAAGCCGCCCAGCGCGTGATCCGGATCGCCGCCAGGGGCGGCTCCCGCGTCGAGCACGCCCTGCTGCGCGCCGTCGTCCCCTTCGACGAGGACGAACTGATCGAGGCCCTGCGGGCCGCCGTCGGCGCCAACCTGCTGCGCGCCGGCGAGGACGACACCTACCGCTTCCGGCACGCGCTGGTGAGGGAGGCCGTCATCGACGATCTGCTGCCAGGCGAGCGCTCCCGGCTCTCCCGCCGCTACGCCGAGGCCCTGGAGGCCGACCCCACCCTGGTCTGCGCCGACGAACGCCCCGCCCGGCTCGCCGGGTTCTGGTACCAGGCGCAGGACCCCGTCAAGGCACTGCCCGCCGCCCTCAGCGCGGCCGACGAGGCACGCAACCGGCACGCGTACGCCGAGCAGCTGCGGATGCTGGAGCGGGTCCTCGAACTGTGGGACAGCGTTCCCCCGCCCGTCAGGGTCGCGCAGCGCCCGCCCCGGGAGGTCGAGTCGTACCCGCTGTGCGACTGCGTGGACGAGACACTCAGCCATCTGGACATCCTGGCCGAGGTCGCCGTGGCCGCCCGGCTGACCGGGGACTCCGAACGCGGGCTGTCGGTGATCAAGCGGGCCCTGCGGATCGTCGAGGAGCTTGACCACCCGCTGCGCGCGGCCTGGTTCTGGACCCAGAAGGCCAAGCTGATGCGGCACCTGGCCCGGGGCACCGGCTGGGACGAGCTGGACCGGGCGCAGCAACTGCTCGCCGGCCACGCGCCGTCGCCCACCCACGCGCACGTACTCACCGAGGCGGCGACCTGGGCCGTCCTCTTCGACGCGGGACCCAGAGGGCTGCGCACCGCCGAACAGGCCGTGGAGCTGGCCAGGGCGCTGGGCAACGAGGAAGCCGAACTGCACGCCCTGGTGAGCCTGGGCGGGCTGATGGCCGAGACCGGCGACGCCGAGGAGGGGCTGGCCCTGATGCGCGCCGCCGCCCGGCGGGTCCAGGAGGGACACCACGTCAACGTCTTCACCCGCAGCCATGTGAACCTCCAGTCGGTCCTGGAGACCGTGGGTCGCTCCCACGCGTCCCTGGAGGTCGGGGACGAGGCACTGAAGCTGGCGGACCGCTGGCGGCTGCGGCAGACCGCGGTGTGGCTGCAGCGCAACCGGGCGGACTCGCTGTACTCCCTGGGGCGCTGGGAGGAGGCGCGGGCGGCGGGCCGCACCGCCGCCGACGCCGCCGCCTCGCCGGTGAACCGGGCGCTGTCGGCGGAGTTTCTCGCCCAGCTGGCGCTGGCTCGCGGTGAGGAGGCCGAGGCCGAGGCCGAGAGCGCGGTGATGACCGAGCAGTACAACGCCTACGACCAGTCCGTCCAGCACGCCCATCCCGCCGCCCGCTGCCGGCTGCAACTGGCGGCGGCCCGGGGCCGGATCCTGGACGCCCGGCAGATCTTCGCCGACGCGGTCGCCGCCGGGCTCTCCCCCGGAGCGGGCGCGTACACCTGGCCGCTGGTGCACGCGGCGGCGGTGGCCGAGGGCGACGCGGCGACGGCACCGGCGGCCGAACCGGGACGGGCACAGGCACTGGCGCTGATCCGCCGGTACGCGGCGGGCCTGCGCCGCGACTACCCCCTCTGGCGGGCGCACGCGGAACTGGTCGAAGCCGAACTGCGGCGCGCCGAGGGCACCGCGCGCCCGGCGGACTGGGCGGCGGTCACGGCCGCCCTGGCGGAGCTGGAGCGCCCGTACCTGCTGGCCCAGGCCCGCGCCCACGGCGCGGAGGCCCTGCTGGCGGAGGGCGACCGCAAGGGCGCGGGCACGCTGCTGCTCCTGGCGTACGAGGCCGCCCGCGCGCTGGGCGCGGCCCCGCTGGAGCGGCAGGTGGCACAGCTGGCGCAGCGCGCCCGGCTGCCGCTGACCGCCGCCCCGGCCCGGGCTGCCGCGCGGGACGACCGGGGGCTGACCGCCCGCGAACGCGACGTGCTGGCGCTGGTGGCGGCCGGGCGCAGCAACCGGCAGATCGCCGAGGAACTGTTCATCTCGCCGAAGACGGCGAGCGTCCACGTCTCGCACATCCTGGCCAAGCTGGAAGTCTCCGGCCGCGGCGAGGCGGCGGCCCTGGCCCACCGGCTGGGCCTGCTGGGCGAGACGGCCCGGGCCGGTCGCTGAGGGCCCGCGGCGCGTCCCGGGTCCGGCACGGCGCTACGCCCGGCCCGGGTGCCAACCGTTTCCCGTTTGCTCACTCCCGCCGGCCCGGGTCCGTACCGTCGCCCGGCCGCTCACTCCCACGAGCCCTGGGCGGGCGGCAGCGCCGCGATCTCCGCCAGATCCTGCGGCGTCAGCCGCAAATCGCTCGCCGCCGCGTTCTCCCGCGCCCAGTGCTCCTGCTTGGTGCCCGGTATCGGGACCACGTGGCGGCCCTGGGCCAGCAGCCAGGCCAGTGCCACCTGTGCCGCCGTCGCCCCGTCGTGGCGGGCCGCCACCCGGCGCAGCCCGGCCACCAGCGGCTGGTTGGCCGCCATCATCTCGGCGGTGAAGCGCGGGTGCCTGGCCCGCAGATCCTCCGGTTCGAAGCCGCTGCCCGGCGTCAGCGTGCCGCTGAGGAACCCGTTGCCCAGCGGCATCGCCGCCAGCAGCCCGATGCCGCGCGCCTCGCACCACGGCAGCAGCCCGCGCAGCGCCTCCGGTGACCACACCGAGAGTTCCGCCTGCACCGCGTTGACCGGGAAGACCTGCTGGATGCGCCCCAGCACCCGCAGCGTCCGCGCGTACCGGTCCGTCACCGCGCCGCCCGGTCCGCCGCCGCCCCGGCCGCGCCGGCCGCGCGGCTCCAGCGCGCACAGCCCGAGCGCCCGGACCTTGCCCGCCGCCACCAGCTCCGCCATCGCCCCCCAGGTCTCCTCGACGGGCACCTCCGGGTCGATGCGGTGCAGCTGGTACAGGTCGATGACGTCGGTCCGCAGCCGCCGCAGCGAGGCGTCGCAGGCCCGTTTGATGTACGCCGGGCGGCCGTTGGCGACGATGTGCCGGTCGCCGGCCAGCAGCCCGCACTTGGCGGCCAGGAACACCTCGTCCCTGCGCTCCTTCAACACCCGTCCCAGCAGCAGCTCATTGGTGTAGGGGCCGTACATGTCGGCCGTGTCCAGCACCGTGCAGCCCGCGTCCAGCGCGGCCCGCACCGTGCGCAGCGAACCCTGCCTGTCCCGCTGCGAGGCCGAATACGCCCAGCTCATCGGCATGCAGCCCAGGCCGATGGCCGCTACCCGGACCGCCCCCGTGCCGATTGTCCTGTACCGCACCGAACCGTTCCTTCCCCACTGTCCCCCGCCACCCGCGCCTTCCAACGTAACGGGCGGCCCCGACAGCGTCGCCGCAAGGGCCGTCCAAGGGCCGCGCGTAGCCTGGCGGCCATGACCACAGGAGATGTCTGGCTGCCCCTGCCGCCCGCCGAACTGGCCCCGCTGCCCGCCTCGCTCGGCTACGTGTACTGGAACGGCGAGGAGGAATTCCCCGCGGACCCCGCCGATTGTGTGTTCTACACGGTGCCCTACATGAAGGGCCCCGATGTCGCGGTGCGCCCGCTGCCGCACATGCCCCGGCTGCGCGTGGTGCAGACCCTGACCGCCGGGGTCGACCACATGCTGCCCGCCGTCCCGGGGCTGCCCGCCGGTGCCGTGCTGTGCAACGCCGGGCCGCTGCACAACACCTCCACCGCTGAACTCGCCCTCACCCTCGCCCTCGCGGCCCTGCGCGGCGTCCCCGGGGCGGTGCGGGACCAGGACGCCGGTCGCTGGCGGACCGGCGTGCACACCTCGCTGGCCGACCGGCGGGTGCTGATCGTGGGGTACGGCGGCATCGGGGCGGCGATCGAGGACCGGCTGCTGCCGTTCGAGCCGGCCGAGGTGGTACGGGTCGCGGGCCGGGCCCGCGACACCGCGCGCGGCCCCGTGCATCCGGCCACCGCGCTGCCCGGCCTGCTCCCCGGGGCCGAAGTGGTGTTCCTCGCCACCCCGTTGACGGACACCACCCGGGGCCTGGCGGACGCGGCGTTCCTGGCCGCGCTGCCGGACGGCGCCCTGCTGGTGAACGTCTCGCGCGGCGCCGTGGTGGACACCGGCGCCCTGCTGGCGGAGCTGGAGTCGGGCCGGCTGCGGGCCGCGCTCGATGTCACCGACCCCGAGCCGCTGCCCGCCGGGCATCCCCTGTGGCAGGCGCCGGGGGTGCTGATCACGCCGCACGTCGGCGGCCCGTCGACGGCCTTCCGGCCGCGTGCCGAGCGGCTGGTGCGGGAGCAGTTGCGGCGGTTCGCGGCCGGGGAACCGATGCGGTACGTGGTGGCCGGGGCCGGGGAGGACACACCAGCCTCACCCCTCACACAGTGAGAGGGGAAAGCTACCGAGTGTACAAAGGGTCCCCCTCATTATCACTCTTAGTTGAAGGTCTATGGCGCTGAGTGACGGAGCTGGTGTATCGTCCGTCCCGGGGAGAGTTCAGCAGAGCAGGGGGGCGACAGGCGGATGCACGGTCCATGGACGAAAAGCCGACTTCAGCACGGCCGCGGCACGGTGTGGCGGGCGGCCCGATGAGCACCGGGGACCGCGCCGTGCCGGCGCCTGCCCCGCCGCCGCGCCCCGCGCTGCTCGGCGGGCCGGTGCCCCAGCTGGCGCTGGCCACGGTGTGCGGAGCGTATGTGCTGGGCGCCGCGTTCGGCTGGGGCTCGCCCCAGGTCGCCGCCGTCATGGGCGACTTCGGGCTGACCGCCGCCGCCTGGCTCGCCACCGCCTCCTGCCTGTGGTTCGCGCGCACCCGCACCGGCACCCTGCGCCCGGCCTGGGTGCTGCTGGGGGCCTCCTCCGCGATGACCGGCCTCGGCAGCGCCATCTGGGGCTGGTACGAGGTGATCCTCCAGGAGCCGGTGCCCCGCACCTCGGTGGCCGATCTGTGCTATCTGCTGTTCGCGCCGCTGGCCATCGTGGGGCTGCTGATGCTCGCCAAGCGTCCGCTGACCCGCACCGGCTGGTTCTGCTTCGGCCTCGACGCCTGGCTGGTCGCCGGTTCGCTGCTGACCCTCACCTGGAGCGTGGCGCTGGTCCACACCGCCGAGGACCAGGGCGAGTCGGTGGCCAGAATGGCCCTCGCGCTCGGCTACCCGCTGCTGGACATCGCCCTGGTGTCCATGCTGCTGGTGCTGCACTTCCGCCGCGGCCCCGAACACCGCTCCGCCATCAACATGGCGGTGGGCGCCCTCGCCGTGACGGTGCTGTGCGACGCCCTGTTCAGCTCGCCGATGCTCCGCGAGCACTACAGCTCGGGCCAGCTGCTGGACGCCGGCTGGTTCGCGGGATCGCTGCTGCTGGCGCTGGCGCCGTGGGTGTCGGCCCGCCCCGGCGAGGACGACCGGCCCGGCAGCCGGACCGCCGCCGACGCGGCCCCCGCCGAGTCGGCCGCGGAGGTCCCGCTCACCCCCCTGCAGGCCCTCGCCCCGCTCACCGCGCGCCACTCCTCCGGTGACACCGACCCCGAGGCCGACCCCACGGCCGACGAGACGGCGGGGGAGCGGGACGAGGAAACCCCCGACCGGCTGGGCTCCTTCGCCTCCCTGATGCCCTACCTCGCCGCCGCCGTCTGCTTCCTGAGCATCCTGCTCACCTACAACACCGGCGGCGGACAGCCCGACCCGGTGGTGGTCTTCACCGCCACCACCGTCGTGGTGGCCCTGCTCGCCCGGCAGGGCATCACCCTCATGGAGAATCTCAAGCTCACCCGGGAACTCGCCCGCCAGGAGAACCACTTCCGCTCCCTGGTCCAGGGCTCCAGCGATGTGATCATGATCTCCGCCTCGGACGGCAGGCTCCGCTACGTCAGCCCGGCCGCCGCCGGGGTCTACGGGTGCGACCCGGACCGGCTGATCGGCAAGCCGTTCCACAGCCTCATCCACCCCGACGACGCCGACCGGGTGCTCTACGAGCTGTGCCGCTTCCTGGCCGCCTCCCCGGACGCCGAGCCCGCCACCCGCATCGAGTGCCGCATCCGGCACGGCGGCCCGGAGGAACGGTGGCTGCACATCGAATCCACCGTCAACCGCCATCCCACCGGCCTCATCTTCAACAGCCGGGACGTCACCGACCGGGTCCGCCTCCAGGAGCAGCTGCGGCACAGCGCCTCGCACGACCCGCTCACCGACCTGCCCAACCGGGCCCTCTTCACCGACCGGGTCGAGACCGCGCTCGCCCAGGGGCCGGTGGCGAACGGCGAGATCGCCGTCCTCTTCATCGACCTCGACGGCTTCAAAGCCGTCAACGACACGATCGGCCACCAGGCCGGGGACGAACTGCTCATCCGGGCGGCCCGCCGGCTGCGCGACGCCGTACGGCAGGGCGACCTCACCGCCCGGCTCGGCGGGGACGAGTTCGCCGCCCTCATCACCGGCGACCCGGCAGCCGGCCCCGCCACCCGCGAGCAGCGCATGCGGGAGATCGCCGAGCGGGTGCGCACCGCCCTCTCCCGCCCCTACCAGCTGCGGGAGGGCGAGGTCCGGGTGGCCGCCAGCATCGGTGTCGCCTTCGCCGAGCCCGGCAGCTCCCCCGCCACACTGATGCGCGACGCCGACCTCGCCATGTACCGGGCCAAGCAGGCCGGCAAGGCCCGCGTCGAGTTCTACACCCCCCACCTGCGCACCGAGGCCGTCCGCCGCACCCAGCTGGCCGCCAGGCTGCGCGCCGCGCTGCACACCGGGGAGCTCACCCTGCTCCACCAGCCCGTCGTCGCCCTCGACGACGGCCGGATCACCTCCCTGAGCGCCCAGGCCCGCTGGCGCTCCGCCCACACCCCGCTGCCCACCCCGCTGGAGCATCTGCGCGGGCGCCGCGAGTACGGCCCGCCGCTGACCCGGCCCGCCGACCCGCACGGAGCCGAGCGCGGCACCGACGTCACGCGCTGGCTGCTGGAGCAGGCCGTCGCCGAGGCCGGCCGCCGCCGCGCCGCCGGCCACACCCTGCCGGTCGCCGTCCGCCTCCCGGCCGGACGGCTGACCGACCGCCCGCTCGGCACCGGCGCCGTGGAGGCCCTGCTGGCCCAGCACGACCTGCCGCCCGAATCCCTCGTCCTCGAACTGCCCGAGGCCGCTCCCGTCCTCGCCTCGCCCGAACTGCGCCGCCGGCTGTCCGATCTCGGCCGGCTCGGGCTCGGCCTCGCCGTCGACGGCTTCGGCGGCACGGCCACCCCGCCCGCCGCGCTCCTGCGGCTCCCCGTCGACTTCGTCCGCCTCGACCGGGAGCTGACCGACGGACTCCTGGAATCACCGGCGCTGCGCACCGTCACCGGTGCCCTGCTGCGGCTCACCGGCGACCTCGGCATCCCCACCGTGGCCGACGGCGTGGACCACCCCGACCTGGCCGCCGCCCTGCGCGCTCTGGGCTGCACCCACGCCCAGGGCCCGCTGTTCGGCGAGCCCCTGGAGCCGGCCCGGCTGCACCGGCTGCTGGAGGGCGGCCGGCTGCCCGTCCCCGGCGCCCCGGCCGCCGGGCCCGCCGCCGAGCTGACCACCGTCCCGGCTCCCCGTCTGCACGGCCGCGGCGACCCCACCGCCGCGGGACCGGCACCGTCCCCGGTCACGCCCACATAGTGAGACGTGCATTCCGCCCGCTTGACATGGAGCGGTGCCAAGGAGGAAGGTCAGGTCCATGCAGACCCGAATTCTCGTACTTGGTCGGCGCGTCGGCTGACCCCGGGACCACCACCCGCGGCCACCAGCGACGCGCTCCCCTCGCATGCCATCCGGCACGAGGGGTTTTTTGTTGCACCGACACCGATCCGCACAGCGCACCACCCATCTCGAGAAGAGACACGTCGATGACCGAACAGGCCACCGGGGTTCCGAAGCCGCAGCCACGGGCCCCCCGCGGCGGAACCCCCCAGCAGCCCGCCGCCCCCGTTGCCGAGCACGTCACGGGCGCCCAGGCGCTCATCCGTTCCCTCGAATCGGTCGGCGCGGACACCGTATTCGGCATCCCCGGCGGCTCGATCCTCCCCGCCTACGACCCCATGATGGACTCCACGTCCGTGCGCCACATCCTGGTCCGCCACGAGCAGGGCGCGGGCCACGCCGCCACCGGCTACGCCCAGGCCACCGGCAGGGTCGGCGTCTGCATGGCCACCTCCGGCCCCGGCGCCACCAACCTGGTCACCCCCATCGCCGACGCCTACATGGACTCCGTGCCGCTGGTCGCCATCACCGGCCAGGTCGCCAGCTCCGTCATCGGCACGGACGCCTTCCAGGAAGCCGACATCTGCGGCATCACCACGCCCATCACCAAGCACAACTTCCTGGTCACCGACCCCGCCGAGATCCCGCGCACCGTCGCCGAGGCGTTCCACATCGCCGCCACCGGCCGCCCCGGCCCCGTCCTGGTCGACATCTCCAAGGACGCCCTCCAGGCCCGCACCACCTTCAGCTGGCCGCCCGCCATCGACCTGCCCGGCTACCGCCCCGCCTCCCGGCCGCACGCCAAGCAGATCCGCGAGGCCGCCCGGCTGATCGCCGAGGCCGAGCGCCCCGTGCTGTACGTCGGCGGCGGCGTCCTGAAGGCCGGCGCCGCACCCGAGCTGCTGGCCCTCGCCGAACTCACCGGCGCCCCCGTCACCACCACCCTGATGGCCCTGGGCGTCTTCCCCGACAGCCACCCGCAGCACCTGGGCATGCCCGGCATGCACGGCTCCGTCGCCGCCGTCACCGCCCTCCAGAAGTCCGATCTGCTGATCGCGCTCGGCGCCCGCTTCGACGACCGCGTCACCGGCCGCAGCGACACCTTCGCCCCGCACGCCAAGGTCATCCACGCCGACATCGACCCCGCCGAGATCGGCAAGATCCGCACCGCCGACGTGCCGATCGTCGGCGACGCCAAGGACGTGCTGACCGACCTCGCCGCCGTCCTGCGCGCCGAGACGGAGGCCGGTCACCTCGGCGAGGCCGCCACCGCCCGCTACCGCGAGTGGTGGCAGCAGCTCAACCGCTGGCGCGAGACCTACCCGCTGGGCTACGAGCTCCCCCAGGACGGCTCGCTCTCCCCGCAGCAGGTCATCGAGCGCATCGGCACCCTCGCCCCCGAGAACACCATCTACACCTCGGGCGTCGGCCAGCACCAGATGTGGGCCGCCCACTTCCTGACCTTCGACCGCCCCGGCACCTGGCTCAACTCCGGCGGCGCGGGCACCATGGGCTACGCCGTCCCGGCGGCCCTCGGCGCCAAGGCGGGCCGCCCCGACGCCACCGTGTGGGCCATCGACGGCGACGGCTGCTTCCAGATGACCAATCAGGAACTGACCACCGCCGCCCTCAACGGCGCCCCCATCAAGGTCGCCGTCATCAACAACGGCGCGCTGGGCATGGTCCGTCAGTGGCAGACCCTCTTCTACAATCAGCGGTATTCCAACACCGTGCTGCGTGACGGCCCGGACGCCGACCCCACGGCCACCAGCCAGGGCACCCGGCTTCCCGACTTCGTCAAACTCGCCGAAGCCATGGGCTGCGTCGGACTGCGCTGCGAGAACCCCGAGCAGCTGGACGCGGTCATCGAGAAGGCCAACTCCATCAACGACCGCCCCGTCGTCGTCGACTTCATCGTCCACGAGGACGCCATGGTCTGGCCGATGGTCCCCGCCGGAACCTCCAACGACGAGGTCCTGGCCGCCCGCGGTGTGCGCCCCGACTTCGGCGACGCGAACGACTGACGGCGGCCCCGGCCCACAGGCGAAGGAACGAACCCCACCCATGTCCAAGCACACGCTCTCCGTCCTGGTCGAGAACAAGCCGGGTGTGCTCTCCCGCATCACCGCCCTGTTCTCCCGCCGCGGATTCAACATCGACTCCCTCGCCGTCGGCACCACCGAACACCCCGAGGTGTCCCGGATCACCATCGTGGTCAACGTCGAGGCCCTTCCGCTGGAACAGGTCACCAAGCAGCTCAACAAGCTCGTCAACGTCCTGAAGATCGTCGAACTCGACTCCGCGTCGGCGGTCACCAGGGAACTCGTTCTGGTGAAAGTCCGGGCCGACAACGACACCAGGTCCCAGATCGTGGAGATCGTCCAGCTCTTCCGCGCCAAGACCGTCGACGTCGCCCCGGAGGCCGTCACCATCGAGGCCACCGGCAGCAGTGACAAACTCGAAGCCATGCTGCGCATGCTGGAGCCCTTCGGCATCAAGGAACTGGTGCAGTCCGGCACCATCGCCATCGGACGCGGAGCCCGGTCCATCACCGACCGCTCGCTGCGCGCCCTGGAGCGATCCGCCTAGGGCAACCGGCCCGCACGGCGCGATCCCGACCCACCCCAACCCACCGCACCACCTACGGTGGACGCACGCCGCGACCACCGCAGCAGTAACAACAAGGAGACAACCGAAGTGGCCGAGCTGTTCTACGACGACGACGCCGACCTGTCCATCATCCAGGGCCGCAAGGTCGCGGTCCTCGGCTACGGCAGCCAGGGCCACGCCCACGCGCTGTCCCTGCGCGACTCGGGCGTCGACGTGCGCGTCGGTCTGCACGAGGGCTCGAAATCCCGCGCCAAGGCCGAGGAGCAGGGCCTGCGCGTCACCACGCCCGCCGAGGCCGCCGCCGAGGCCGACGTCATCATGATCCTGGTCCCGGACCCGATCCAGGGCAAGGTCTACGAGGAGTCCGTGCGCGACAACCTGAAGGACGGCGACGCGCTGTTCTTCGGCCACGGCTTCAACATCCGCTTCGGCTTCATCAAGCCCCCGGCCGGCGTGGACGTCTGCATGGTCGCCCCCAAGGGCCCCGGCCACCTGGTGCGCCGTCAGTACGAGGAGGGCCGCGGCGTTCCCTGCATCGCGGCCGTCGAGAACGACGCCACCGGCAGCGCCTTCGCGCTCGCCCTCTCCTACGCCAAGGCCATCGGCGGCACCCGCGCCGGCGTCATCAAGACCACCTTCACCGAGGAGGCCGAGACCGACCTCTTCGGCGAGCAGGCCGTGCTGTGCGGCGGCGCCTCCGCGCTGGTCAAGGCCGGCTTCGAGACGCTGGTCGAGGCCGGCTACCAGCCGGAGATCGCCTACTTCGAGTGCCTGCACGAGCTGAAGCTCATCGTGGACCTGATGTACGAGGGCGGCCTGGGCAAGATGCGCTGGTCCATCTCGGAGACCGCCGAGTGGGGCGACTACGTCACCGGCCCGCGCATCATCACCGAGGACACCAAGGCCGAGATGCGCCGGGTGCTCGCCGAGATCAAGGACGGCACCTTCGCCAACAACTGGATGGCGGAGTACAACGCGGGTCTGCCCAAGTACAACGAGTACAAGAAGGCGGACGAGGACCACCTGCTGGAGACCACGGGCGCGGAGCTGCGCAAGCTCATGAGCTGGGTCGACGACCAGGACTGAGGACCGAGGCCGGCCGCGGCGGAGGTCGTACCCCGACC
>NZ_JBHWJL010000131.1:9637-13190 GCF_042731495.1 Streptomyces sp. NPDC059853 | reverse complement strand
GGTCGGTGCGGGTGCGCGGGCCGTAGACCAGCAGTTCGCGCAGGACGGGGCGAGCGGCCCCGGAGACCGTTGCCCAGGCGTCGACGGGGGGCGGCGGTGCGGACGGCACGGTGTCTCCACTCCTCGGTGGTTGCGCGTGGCCCCGCGGTGCGTCGCTGTCCCGGCCAAGGGGTGGCGAGGGTGGCCACTTGGCTTTGCAGCAGAGCTAAGCGGCCACATTACTGCGCGTCAACTCCACATAATCCAAAGTATCCGCGCAAGAACTCGTGACAAGTTGCAAAACCTGACTTAGCTTGGCTCCGTCACAGAGCCAACATCCCCAGGTCCGGGGCTGCTTGGCGTGTTCACCCGGGGCGAGCGCGACGCCGCGCGCGCTCCGGAGGAGAGGAACGCATGCAACTGCGCGGACTTGCCCGATACGGCGCGCTCCTGGGCGCGCTGGCGCTGGTCGCGGGCTGTGCGGGGGGCAGCCCGGGCGACAAGGTGATCACCCTCGACTACTGGTGCTGGAGCGGGTCGCAGGCGGCCAAGGTCGCCGCGTTCAACGACGCGCACCCGCACATCCGGGTGCGGCACACGGACGCCGGCGGCGGCGTGGACTCGGCGACGAAGCTGCTGACCGCCAGCCGGGCGGGCAACGCCCCCGACGTCTCCTGCGTCGAGTACCCCACCGTGCCGTCGATGATCGTCTCCGACGTGCTCGCGGACATCGCCGCGTACACCACCGGCATCGAGGACGCCTTCACCCCCGAGGTGTGGGGGATGACCCGCTTCGAGGGACAGGTCTACGGCATCCCGCAGGACATCGGCCCCATGGTGCTGCTCTACAACGCGCGGCGCTTCGACGAACTCGGCATCGAGGTGCCCGCCACCTGGGAGGAGTTCGCCGAGGTCGCGGCCGAGGTGCGCGAGCGCGACCCGTCGACCCATCTGGCGACCTTCGCCCCCACCGAGTTCGGCAGCTTCGCCGGGTTCGCCCAGCAGGCCGGCGCCGTCTGGTGGAGCGTGGAGGACCGGGAGTGGACGGTGGACATCAGCGACGACCGGACGCTGGAGGTGGCCGCCTACTGGGAGGACCTGATCGACCGCGACCTGGTCAAGGCCGAGCCGCTGCTCACCCCCGAGTGGAACAACCGGGTCAACCGGGGCGAGGTGCTGACCTGGCCGGCTGCCCTGTGGGCACCCGACGTGATCTACGGCATCGCCGCCGGGCAGGCCGGTGACTGGGCCATCGCGCCGCTCCCCCGCTGGGACGAGGGCAGCGAGGCCGTCGCCCTCCAGGGCGGCACCGCGCTGGCCGTCACCAAGAACTCCGACCACCCCGAGGCGGCGGCCGAGTTCGCCATCTGGATGAACACCGCCGAGACCGCGTACGAACTCCAGATCGCCTCGGGGCAGTACCCGGCGAGCGTCGCCGGCCAGGCCGCCGCGACCCAGGGGCCGCCCCCCGCGCTGATGGCGGGGCAGGAGGACTACTGGGACATCGCCACCCACGCGGCGGCGAACACCGTCTCCGACGTCACCTGGGGCCCCAACGTCGCCACCGCGGGCGACGCCTACCGCGACGCGATGTCCGCGGCGATCCGGGACGGCACACCGCTCACCGACGCGATCCGCGAGACCCAGCGGATCGTCGTCGAGGAGATGCGCCGCGTCGGCTTCAGGCTCTCCCAGTGATCGGCCCTCCCATGACCTCCCCGACAGGTGACCCGCCCATGGCAACCGCAGCCACCACTCCGCAGCAGAACGCCGGGCCGCGCCCCCGGCGACAGCGGCGCACCCTCGCGCCGTACGTGCTCATCGCCCCCGCGCTGCTGCTCTTCGCCGCCTTCATGGGCGTGCCCATCCTCTACGCCCTCTTCCTCAGCACCCAGGGCCTGCGCATCGTCGACGAAGGGGTCTTCGGCATCCGCGACGAGGTGTTCGTCGGCCTGGCCAACTACGGGGAGATCCTCACCGACGGGGCCTTCTGGGCCGGGTTCGGCCGGCTCGCCCTCTACGGGGTGATCGCCGTCCCCCTCACCCTCGGCCTCGCCCTGCTGTTCGCGCTGCTGCTCGACCACGGGGCGTCCCGGGCCAAGCGGTTCACCCGCACCGCGATCTTCATCCCGTACGCGATCCCCGGTGTGGTGGCCTCCCTGATGTGGGGGTTCATGTACCTCCCCTCGACCAGTCCGTTCAGCCATCTGACCCGCGAACTGGGCCTGGAGTCCATCCCCTTCCTGGACGGCGGCGCCATCTACCCGTCACTGGCGAACATCGCCATCTGGGGCGGCACCGGCTTCAACATGATCATCATTTACACCTCGCTGCGCGGTATCCCGGCCGAACTGTGCGACGCCGCCCGCATCGACGGCTGCACCGAGTGGCAGATCGCCTGGCGGATCAAGGTCCCCCTGGTCGCCCCCGCCCTCGTCCTCACCGGGCTCTTCGCCCTCATCGGCACCCTCCAGGTCTACGGCGAGCCGACCATGCTCAGCTCCATGACCACGGAGATATCCCAGACCTGGGTGCCGCTCATGCACATCTACCGCGACGGCTTCATCCGGGACGACCTGCCCATGGCGGCCGCCGGCTCCGTGTTCCTCGCCGTCGGCACCCTGCTCGTCTCGCTGGTCCTGCTGAAGGCCACCCAGCGCCGCGCCTTCGGAGGCTTCAAGTGACGGACCACCAGGCCGGCCGGCGGACGCCGGGCACCCCGCGGCGACCCGGCGCGCTGCCCACCGCGATCCTGCTGATCGGCGCCTTCTACTCGCTGGTCCCGGTCGCGTGGATCGTCATCGCGGCCACGAAGACCAACGCGCAGCTGTTCTCCACCTTCACCTTCCAGCCCGGCACCGGCCTGCTGGACAACCTCGGGGACCTCTTCGGTTACGGCGACGGCCAGTTCACGCAGTGGGCGCTCAACAGCCTCTACTACGCGGGGGTCGGCTCCCTGTTGTGCACGCTGGTGTCGACCGCCGCCGGCTACGCCTTCGCCAAGTACCGTTTCCGGGGCCGCGCCCCGCTGTTCTACCTGATCCTGGCCGGGGTGCTGCTGCCCGGGATGACGCTGGCCATCCCGCAGTACATCATCATGGCGGAGATCGGCATGGTCGGTACGTACTGGTCGGTGCTGCTGCCCGGGCTCATCTCCCCGTTCGGCATCTATCTGGCCCGGGTCTACGCGGAGGCGTCGGTGCCGGACGCCACCATCGAGTCGGCGCGCATCGACGGGGCGAGCGAGTTCCGTATCTTCACCTCGATCGGGCTGCCCATGATGCTGCCCGGCATGGTGACGATCTTCATGCTCCAGTTCGTCGGTAACTGGAACAACTTCCTGCTGCCGTTCATCATGCTCTCGGACGAGGACAAGTACCCGATCAACGTGGGCCTGTACACCCTGCTGTCCAAGGGTTCGGGCGAACCGGCGCTGTACGGCATCGCCATCGTCGGCACCGCCGTCTCGGTGATCCCGCTGATCCTGCTGCTGCTGTTCCTCCAGCGGTTCTGGCGGCTGGACCTGATCAGCGGCGGGCTGAAGGGCTGAGCCGACCGCGCGGGCCGGCCGGAC
>NZ_JBHWJL010000131.1:0-9627 GCF_042731495.1 Streptomyces sp. NPDC059853 | reverse complement strand
GTTCCTCCTGGGGTTGGGGGGGTTTTACTTGATGCGGGGGGGGTTTTGGGGCTTAGCCGCCGGGGGGGCCGGGCGGGTGTGGACACCCGGGGGGGGGGGGGGGCCCGGCGCCGGGAGATCGGCGACGGGCCGGCCACCACGCGTACGACCTCACCCCGCCGCCGGCCGGCCGGGGCGGGCTCAGCCGGGCAGTTGGGCGAGCAGCCCGTGGGGCGCGTCGTGCCGGAAGCACAGGTCGAGGACGGCGCCCGCCTCGGCCGCGTACGCCGAGCTGCGCGGGAAGAGCGCGCGTTCGTAGGCGGCCAGCGCCCCTTCGGGGTCGCCCGGCCGGGCGGCGAGAGCCATGCCGAGCTCGGCGCCGTCCAGCATGGCGAGGTTGGCGCCCTCCCCGGTGAACGGCGGCATCAGATGGGCCGCGTCGCCGAGCAGGGTGATGCCGGGCGTCCGCTCCCAGCGGTGACCGACGGGCAGCGCGTACAGGGGCCGGGGCGTCAGCGGCCCGTCGGCCTCGCCGATCAGCGCCCGCAGCCCCGGGTCCCAGCCGTCGAAGTGCTCCAGCACCGCCGAGACGACCGGCGCGCGGCGGCCGGTGCCGAGGCGCGCCGCCCAGTTCTCCGGGACGCTGAGCGCGGCGTACACATGGACGCTGCCGTCGGGCCTGCGGTGGGCCAGCAGGCCGCGCCCCTCCCCCAGCGCGTAGAAGATGCCGTCGCCGACGAGCGCGGCGCACTCCGGATGGCGGGTGTCGGCCTCGTCCAGGTCGGCCTCCAGCAGGGTCGTGCCCGTGTAGCGGGGCGCCACCGGTGATATCAGCGGGCGGATCCTGGACCGGGCGCCGTCGGCTCCGACGAGCAGTTCGGTGGTGACCACCGACCCGTCGGTGAGCCGTATCTCGTGCCGGCCGTCGCCCCGCGCCCGCGCCGCCGCGACGCCGGACCCCCAGCGGACGGTGTCCCCGGGCAGCGAGCCGAGCAGGAGATCCCGCAGCCGGCCGCGTTCGATGTCGGCGCGGACGGTGTCCGCCTCGGGCATCTCCGCCCGGCGCACGACGGCGTTCCGGTCGAGGATGCGCACGGAGCCGGTGCCGGTACGGGCCGACGCGCGGAACGCGGTGGACAGGCCGGCGGCGCGCAGGGCGGCCTGGCCGGTGTCCTCGTGCAGATCGATGACGCAGCCCTGCGGCCGGGCCCGGGGGGAGGCGTCGCGTTCGTACACGGCGACGGGGAGACCGGCCCGGTGCAGGACGCGGGCCAGCGTCAGGCCGCCGAGGCCGGCTCCGACGATGGCGATGGGTTCGTGGCGGGGCATGCTGCTCTCCTCGCGGTGCGGTGACGTGCTGTCGGGGGCGCGGGTGTGCTCGCCCCGGGCACGCGCACGGCAGGGCGCCGTTCCGCGGCGGGAAGACGGCGTGGCCGGTCCACCCGGACGTCCGCGGGCAGGCGTCACTGACGGTGCGAGGGGGTTGGGGTACGGGCCCGGGGCTCCGCCGGGGCGCGGAGCGGCGGCCGCGCGTCACGACACGGGGGGCCGGCTCCGGGAGTACGCCCGGACGGTGTGCGGTCTCATCCGGCCGGAGACGCCGGCTCCGGCGGGTGTTACCCGGCGCAACGGCCGGGGGGGTCTCACACGTTCCCGGGCGGGCAGAGATTCATCAGCGCGCCCCAGGCACTCACGTAGCCGTTGGTGCCCGCGGGACGCCATTCCAGCGGCCCCCGCACGGATGCCGCACCGCGCCGGCCGTGCGCCGGCGGGCGGGAGCTGTGGTGCAACGGGGTTCGCACGCCACCCTCCCCTGAGCGGTTGCCTTCTGCCGCCCTCAGCGTACCGAACGGGATTCCCGTCTCTCCACCATCTGCCCTTTTCGGCACGGGAAGTGGGGCGGTGCCCGCCGCCGGGGGATCAGATACCGCAGGTCGGGGCGGACCAGAAGCGGCTGGAGCGGTGGGCGACGTGGGTGTGGTCGTTGTGGCCGGGGTAGCCGGGGCCGAGGATCTCGTTGAAGCCGTGGTAGCGGGCGCGCTGGGCGAGGGTGCAGAACGACGGCGTGCCGGTGAGATCGACGCCGTCCCCGTACAGGTGACGGCTGTTGGCGGCGCCGCCGACCGCGTTGTTGCAGGCCACGGAGCGGAATCCGCTGCTGACCGTGATGGGCCGGTCGCCCAGGGCGTGCCGCAGGGCTTCCAGCTTCCACATGCTGACCAGGGCGTTCTGCCGGGCGGTGGCCGCGCTCACCGCGCCGCCCGACCAGTCGGTGTTGCAGCGGTTCAGCTCGGCGAAGGAGAAGTGGATCGGGGAGCAGTCGGGGGATTGGAGCGCGTAGATCTGGGCGAAGGTGGCGGGCCCGGCCACCCCGTCGGCCGACAGACCGTAGGCCTGCTGGAAGCGCTGCACCGCCGCCCGGGTCGCCGGCCCGTAGGAGCCGTCGAGGGCCAGGACCTCACCGTAGGCCGGATAGCCGGAGACTCTTATCTGGAGTTGCCGCACGTCTTCCCCGGTGGACCCCTGGGAGAGGGTGCGGTTCCACGTGTAGCAGCTGTCGGCTGCGGCCGTGGACGCGGTGCCCGCGCCCACCAGGGTGGCGGCGGTCAGCAGGACCAGGGCTGCCAAGGAGCGGATCAGTCGTCTCATGGGGAGGCACAGTGGCGGCGATCGGCGTCCTTGGCAAGAGCGCCGTCGCCGCTTCCGGTACCTCCGCCCCACCACCTGCGGCGGGCGCTCCGCTCGTCGACAGCCCGCCGGCCGCCGGCCGCACGCTCGCCGATCTCGTCCTCGGGCATACGAGCGCACCGACCGGCTCGTACATCCACCGGGGTCAGCTCGCGGCGCGGATCGCGTCGCCGAGTTCGCCGAGGAAGGCTTCGGCGGCCTCGCGCGGTGAGGACTCGCCGAAGATGACCTGCTGGTAGTAGCGGGTGAGGACCACCTCGATGTCGCTGGCTCCGTTGGGGGTGATGGGTGGTGTGTCGCCGACCTCGGCCGACATGGCCTCGGTGAAGGCGAGCGCTTCCTGTCCGCCGGCGTCCAGCGTGGGCTGCACGGCTTCGCGGAAGGCCGGGTTTCCCGGCTCGCCGCGATCGAGGCCGAAGATCTCGGCGACGCGGACGTCGTTGGTCAGGAAGTCGATCAGCAGGGCCGCTTCCGCGGGGTGGGAGGAGGTGGACGCGCCGGCCCAGTACATCGAGGGCTTGAGGTACTGGAAGCCCTCGGGGGTGTCGGGGTCGGTGGGCCAGTTGGCCAGGGTGTACTCGAAGTCGGGTGCGGCGGCGCGGTAGGACGAGAACTGGCCGGCCGGGATGAACGCCATGGCGGTCTCTCCGGTGACCAGGGCGGTCTGGTCCAGTGGCAGGCCGACCTTCTCACTGATCCGGGCGACGCCGGGGGCGGCCCCGCTGTCGATGAGGTCGAGGACCCGTTGCCAGTACCCGGCCAGGACGTCCGGGGGCAGGGCCAGCTGCCCCTCGGTGTCGAAGAGTTGCGCCCCTTGCTGGCGGGCCCAGACGGTGAGGGAGAAGGCGTCGAAGCCGAAGGGGCTGACCCCGCGCACCTCTCCCCCGGATGCCTGGCCGAGGGCCACGGCGGCCTCTTCCAGGTCGTCCCACGTCCAGGTGTCGGTGTCCGGCAGGTCCACGCCGTACCGCTCGAACAGGGTGGTGTTGATGGCGACACCGTTGGTGGTGGCGCCGGTGGGGACGGCGTAGAGGGTGTCGCCGACCCGGCCGGTGTCGAGGATCGCGTCCGGCAGGGCGGAGGGATCGAGGATGTTGTCGACGGTGGAGAGGTCGAGCAGCGCGCCGCGTTCGGCGTAGGAGGAGAGGTAGAGCTGGTCGAACTGGACGACGTCGGCCATGTCCCCGGCGGCGGTCGCGGTCGCCATCCGGTCCCAGTAGCCGTTCCAGTCGGAGTAGACGGCTTCGACGGTGATGTGGGGGTGGTCCGCCTCGAAGAGTTCGATGGCCTCCATGGTCGCCTGGGTGCGGGCGCCGGCCCCCCACCAGGCGAAGCTGATGGTGACGTCCTGCTCGCTCAGTTCCGGGTGCATCACCGGCTCGGCTCCCACCCCGCACGCGGCGACGGCGAGCAGTGCGGTGCCGGCCGCCAGGGCGGCCCTGGCGCGGTGCCGGGTGCGGTGCGGCATGGTGATCTGTCTCCTCATCGCTATTTCCCGCCGGTGGTGGCGATGCCGCGCAGCAGGAAGCGCTGCCCGAACAGGAACACCAGGAACACCGGTACGAGGGAGACGACGCTCATCGCGAACATGGCGCCGAAGTCGGACTGGGTCTGGGCGTCGATGAACGAGCGCAGGGCCACCGGGACGGTGTAGAGGTCGGGCTTGGTGACGAAGACCAGCTGGGTGAAGAAGTCGTTCCAGGTCCAGATGAAGGTGAAGATCGCGGTGGTGGCCAGGGCGGGGATCATCAGGGGCAGCATGATCCGGCCGTAGATCCGCGCGTGGCCGGCGCCGTCGATGCGGGCGGCCTCGTCCAGTTCCCGGGGGATGCCGCGGATGAACTGCACCATCAGGAAGATGAAGAACGCGTCGGTGGCCAGGAGTTTCGGCACGATCAGCGGCAGATAGGTGTTGATCCAGCCCAGCTGCGCGTACACCACGTACTGCGGGATGATCAGGACGTGGATCGGCAGCATGATCGTGACCAGCATGGCCATGAACGCCCAGCGCCGCCAGCGGAACCGCAGCCGGGCGAAGGCGTAGGCGGCCATGGAGCAGGACACCAGGTTGCCGATCACCGAACCGAGCACGACGAGGAACGAGTTCAGGAGATAGGTGCTGAACGGGTATGCCAGGGCGTTCCAGCCGTTCGGGTAGTGGTCGAGGTCGAAGGTGTCGACGAACAGCCCGGAGCTGGTGAAGATGTCGGCGTTGGGACGCAGCGAGCTGGCCACCATCCACAGCAGCGGATAGAGCATCAGCAGCGCGACGACGATCAGCCCGGTGTGCTTGAGGACGCTGCCCGCGCGGCGGCGGAACCGGCGTCCTCGGCGCGGGGTGCGGAGGGCTTCGGGCGGGGGACTCGGGCGCGTGGCGGGCTTCGGTGCGGTGTCAGTCATGGTAGAAAACCCAATACTTGGAGGCCCAGAAGTTCACCGCGGTGAAGGCTCCGATGATGAGCAGGAGCAGCCAGGCCAGGGCCGAGGCGTAGCCCATGCGGAAGCTGGTGAATCCCTCCTGGTAGAGGTAGAGCGAGAAGAACAGCGTGGAATCGCTCGGGCCGCCCGTCCCGCCGGAGACGATGAAGGCCTGTGTGAAGGACTGGAAGCTGCCGATCAGTCCGAGCACGAGGTTGAAGAAGATGATCGGGCTGAGCAGCGGCAGGGTGATGGAGAACAACTGCCGTCGCTTCGAGGCCCCGTCGGTGGCGGCCGCCTCGTACAGTTCGCGCGGGATCTGGCGCAGGCCGGCCAGGAAGATCACCATCGGGGCGCCGAAGGTCCACACATGCAGGATGATCAGCGTGCCCAGCGCGGTGTCCGGGTCGGACACCCAGCCCGGGCCTTCGATGCCGAACAGGGCGAGGAAGGCGTTCACCAGGCCCTGGGCTCCGAACACCAGGCGCCACAGCACGGCGATGGCGACGCTGGCGCCGAGCAGCGAGGGAAGGTAGAGGACGGAGCGGTAGAGCGGCAGGCCGCGCACGCCGCGGTCCAGGAGGAGCGCGAGGGCGAGCGCCACCGTCAGTTGCAGCGGCACCGACACCAGCACGTACACGAACGTGACCTGGAGGGACTGGGCCAGCCGTTCGTCGGAGAGCATCCGGCGGATGTTGTCCAGGCCGGTGAACTGCGGGTCCTGGAGCAGGTTGTAGTCGGTGAACGCCAGGTAGAGCGAGGCGATCATGGGGCCGAGGGTGATGCCGAGCAGGCCCAGCACCCAGGGTGCCAGGAAGAGCGCGGCCGCCTTGTTGTCGCGGTTCCGTTCTCCGTGCTCTTCGTCGCCCGCCCGTTTGCCGCGTGAGCGGCTGAGGGTGCGGAACTCGCCCAGCGCGCTCATCCGGAGCGTCCCGCGCGTCGTGGTGTCGGATCCACCTGCTCCTCCTCGCGTGCGTGGGTCTGCGGGCCGTGGTTCCGGAAGAGGGCGCGGGGGTCCCTCGCGCGCCGTCCCTGGTGGGCTGGTCCTCCCCGCGTCCCGTGCCGGGAGGTGCTGACGTGTGGTGAGTGGTCCGGCCGGGCCGTCCCGGGGCTCCGGCCGTTTCGCGGCGGTGTCCACCGCCCTGGTGCCGTCCCGCTTCCGACGGCCTGACAGGTCGCCGTGGGCCGCACGGGGCGTGCGCCCTCCGGGGGTCACCCGTGGAGGGGCCGCACGACCGGGCGGCGAGTAAGCGCTTGCCGCGAGATGTTAGGAGCGCGGATATCGGTAACACAAGACTGTGGGGGGCATCTCTTTCGTGAAACGAGGCCGCGCCGGGGCCGGTGGACACCCCGTGTTCCCACCCGCCGCACGGACGGGCAGACTCGGGGCGACGCGCGCGGCCACAGCCCCGGTACCGGGGCCGGGTCGCGGCGTACGGGAGAGGTGCGGGAGAAGTGGGAGCGGGATGCCCGGGGAGCTGAACGTGGGTGCCGGAGGGCGCGGAAGACGGCCGGCCACGATCTATGACGTCGCACGGCTGGCCGGGGTCTCCCCCATGACGGTGTCGCGCTGTCTCCGGGGAACGACCCGGGTCGGGGAGGAATCGGCCCGCAAGGTCGCGCGGGCGGTGGCGCTGCTGGACTACCGCCCCAACCGGATGGCGCGGATCATGCGCACGGGCACCTCGGACCGGATCGCCGTGATCCTGCCCGACGCGACCGGCATGATGCCCACCCGGCTGCTCAGCGGAGCCGCCCGTGCCGCGCACGAGGCGGGGTACCTGCTCGATCTGGTCGCCCTGGAGGGGGACGCCGCGGCCCGGGCGGAGCGCATCCACACGCTTCTGCGGCCCGAGGACGTGGCGGGCATCGTGGCCTTCACGCCCCTGCGGGCGTGGACGGGGGACCTCGCGCCGACCGATGTCGCGGTGCCGGTGGTGATCGACGGGGAGTACGACGACAACATGCGCGCCCAGGGGGTGCTCGCGGACGCCACACCGGCGGCCGACATCGTGCGCCACCTGGCCGGGCTCGGGCACCGGCGCTTCCTCCACGTCGCCGGGCCGCAGGCCTGGGCGTCGGCGCGCAACCGGCGGGCGGTGTACGAGGCCACCGTCGCCGAACTGGGCCTGGAGTCGTACGGGGTGGCCCCGGGCGACTGGGGAGCGGAGGCCGGCCGGCGGGCGGCCGGGTGGCTGCCGGGGTCGGGGGTGACGGCGGTGTTCGCGGCGAACGACCGGACGGCCTTCGGGGTGGTCCAGGGGCTGCGCGAGCTGGGCATCGACGTGCCGGGGCAGGTCAGCGTCTTCGGGTGGGACGACGACGAGATCGGCCGCTGCCTCGTCCCCGCGCTGTCGACGGTCAGCGTCGACCGGGAGCGGCAGGGCGGTGATGCCGTGCGGCGGCTGCTGGCGCTGCTGAACGGGGAGGAGCCGGCCGCCCCGCCGGAGGCCGGGGCGCTGAACCGCCTGGTGGTGCGCGACTCGACCGGCCCGGCGCCGGCGCGCGCCGTGTGATCCGGCCGCCGCGCGAGGTCAGGCGCGAGGTCAGACGCGGGGGCCGGTGCCCACGGTGCTCTCGCGCACCAGCAGACGGTGTGCCACCACCCGTTCCCGTGGCGGTGTGCCGGTGCTCCGGCTGTCCCGTTCGGCGATCCGGACCCTGAGCAGTTCCAGGGCCACCCGTGCCACGGCGTGTTTGTCGGGGGCGACGGTGGTCAGGGACGGCACGCTGAACCGGCCGCCCTCCACGTCGTCGAAGCCCACCACCGCGACGTCCTCGGGGACCCGCAGCCCCCGGTCGTGCAGTTCCCGCATGGCGCCGAGCGCCAGTTGGTCGTTGAGGCACAGCAGCCCGTCCGGTCTCTCCCCGGCGTCCAGCACGCGGCGTACCGCCTGCGCGCCGTCCAGGGCCCGGAAGTTCTCGACCCGCAGCAGGACCGCCGGATCCCAGGGCAGGCCGGCGGCTTCCAGCGCCGCCCGGTGGCCGGCGCTGCGCACCTCGGCGGTGCCCGGTTCCGTGCCCTCCCGGCCGCCGATCACCAGGATGCGGCGGCAGCCGAGTTCCAGCAGGTGAGCGGTGGCCTCGCGGGCGGCCCGTTCGTTGTCGATGCCGACGTGGTCGGCCTGCCCGGGCCGTACCCGCTCGCCGAGCAGCACGGTCGGCGGGGCGCCGGGGCGGTCGCGCAGGTCCGTGCCGGTGAGGGTCAGCGGGCTGAGGATCAGTCCGTCGGCGAAGTCCGAGCCGAACCCCTCCAGGGCGGCCAGTTCCCGGCGCCGGTCCTCCCGGGTCTGGTGCACCAGGACCGTCATCGCGTTCCGTTCGGCCTCGGTGATGATGAGCGCGGCGAGGTCGGCGAAGTAGGGGATGTCGAGTTCGGGGACGACCAGAGCGATGATGCCGGTCCTCCCCCGGCGCAGATGCCGGCCGGCGAGGTTCACCCGGTAGCCCAGTTCCTCGATGGCCTCCCGCACGGCGGCGCGGGTCCGTTCCGAGACATGCGCGTAGTCGTTGATCACGTTGGAGACGGTTTTCTCCGAGACGCCCGCGCGTCGCGCCACGTCCTTGATCCTGGGTCGCGCCACCCCGTACCTCCTGAGCCGGTCCCGATCGTACGGGCCACGCGGCGCGCCCGACCACCGGATATCACCATCCGTGCGTGTCCCGGCCACGGAAAGCCATCCCGTCACTTCTCTTTACAGCCGTTGTACATCGATGTAAAAACTCCGGAACAACCCAGCGTCGGGTCCCGGAGGTGTCAGATGACCGGTGTGCATCCCAGGCGCCGCGACCGGTTCGCGGTGGACCGGCGGCGCTTCCTGCGGCTCTCCCTCACCGCCTCCGGAGCGGCCCTCGCCCCCGGCCTGCTCGCCGGCTGCGGCGCCCGCGCCCCCGGCGGCGACGGCCTGAGCCTGAAGATCTGGGACCTGTTCTCCGGCGGCGACGGCCTGCTGATGGACGAGATGATGGACAGCGTCCGCGGCGGCCCCCAGGGCTTCACCCTGGACCGCACCATCCTGGAGTGGGGACCGTCCTACTACACCAAGCTGGCCATGGCCGCCGCGGGCGGCCGGGCGCCGGATGTCGCGGTGCTCCATCTGTCGCGGATGCCGGGGTACGCGCCCGGCGGACTGCTCGACCCCTTCGACCTGGAGCTGCTGGCCGAGTTCGGGGTCACCGCCGAGGACTTCCCGCCCGCCCTGTGGGAACGGGCCCAGTGGGAGGGCACGCTGTACGCCGTCCCGCTGGACACCCACCCGTTCATCGTCTTCTACGACCTGGACGTGGCCGAACGGGCGGGTGTGCTGGACGGCGCGGGCCGGCTGATCCAGCCGGGTTCGCCCGGCGCGATGCTGGAGACCAGCGCGGCGCTCGCCGAGGCGCACGGCGGGGCCGGGCTG
The DNA here is from genome assembly GCF_042731495.1 of Streptomyces sp. NPDC059853. NCBI lineage: Bacteria > Bacillati > Actinomycetota > Actinomycetes > Kitasatosporales > Streptomycetaceae > Streptomyces > Streptomyces sp. NPDC059853. The sequence goes on along the minus strand of NZ_JBHWJL010000131.1, from coordinate 142 downwards.
CTGTTCGGCCATGTGACCGACCCCGTCCAGAACTGGCGGATCTTCAACGCCCTGTACGCGCAGACCGGTGCCACCTTCGACCTGCCCGCGTCGGGCCCGGCCATCGACACCGACGCGGCGGTGCGCGTCGTGTCCTTCCTCC
>NZ_JBHWJL010000130.1:0-13222 GCF_042731495.1 Streptomyces sp. NPDC059853 | reverse complement strand
GTGTGGGGCCTGGCCGCGGCCACCGCCCGCGGCTGGTTCGCCCGGTCACCGCGGCGGCTCTCCCTGGTCGGCGGGGCCGGCGGCCTCACCATGATCGGACTCGGCGTCACGGTCGCCGTGACCGGCCGCAAGGACTGACGGCCCGGCCGGGGTCCCGGCGCCGCGCCGTGGCGCCACGGGTCGTGGCGCCACGGCGTTCGCGGCAAGGGTGCGGTCAGCGCTTGAGGTCGGTGATCTCCCAGCGCTGGTTGGCGCCCGAGTTGGGGGTCCACACCGTGACCGGTGCCCCGTCGTGCGTCGCCTGGCCGCCCACTTCGAGCAGTCGGCCGGTGGCCTCGTTGACCAGCGTGTACGTGCCGTCGCCGGTGGTGGACAGGATCCAGCGGGCCGCCGCGTCCGCGCGTCCCCGGTCCTTCTCCAGGACGGCCGCGCCGTCCCGCACCGCGAGCCGCTGGTTGCCCTCGCGGGTGCCCAGCACGTAGCTCTGCCGGTTGTCGTGGCCCTTGGTGTGCGGGGTCAGCGTCCAGCTCTGGCCGCGGTCACCGTCCACCGCCGTGCTGATCACCGCGCCGCTGCCGCCGTCCGCCACGGTCAGCGCCCGGCCGCTCTGCACTCCGGTCAGCTGGTAGGTGTGGCCGGGCTGGACCAGCGCGGCGTCCCCGGCGACGCCGGAGACGCCGTCGATCAGGAAGGTGGTCACCGACTCGCCGGGCACGGTCAGCTGGGCGCGGCCGTCCCGGACCGGTACCGCCTCGCCCCTCACCAGGGCGCCGGAGGCGCTGGTGACCACCGGGGTGACGGTGGCGTTCTTCGCGGTCTTCTTGAACTTCGACAGGTCAAGGGTGACGGTGCGCTCCTGCGTGCCGCGGTGGGTGTGCACCACCGTGGCGGTGTCCCCGCCGGCCCCGACGGCCGCGACGCTGGCGGTGTCGTCGGTCCCGATCAGCCGGTCGCCCGGCGTGATGTAGTGGGTGAAGTTCCGGGCGGTGTTGAACTTCTGGTTGGTGTAAACGGGGCAGGTTTCCAGCGTGTCGCCGTCGGTGCAGTCGAACGGGAGCTGGATGCTGCCCCAGTTGCCGCCGCGCTCGGACTCGCCGCCCGGCTTCATGTTGTCGTAGTCCTCCACCGGCTGCCAGAACACCCAGGCGGTGGGCTCCAGTTCCCGCAGGTCGTCGGTGATCCGCTCGGCGAGTCCCAGGCCGGGCGCCATGGCCTCGAAGTCCTGGCCGTCGCCCCAGTCGCCCTCCACCTCACTCATCCACAGCGGCTTGTCCTCGCCCTTGGCGATGTCGCGCACCGTGGTCCGGCCGCCGGTGCCGTAGGTGTGCACGTTCAGCTGGTCGACCAGGGCGCGGACCTCGGCCGGGTAGCTCTCCCAGTTGCGGGCGAAGGTGGTGGGGTTGGTCTCGTCCATGGCGGAGATGACCGCGTCGGTGCCGGTGTCCTCGGCCGCGAGCCGCGCCGCCAGCGCCCGGATGACCTCCTGCTGGGCCTGCGGGCCGATGTGCGCGCCCTCCTGGCGTCCGCCGACGGGCTCGCCGTCGGGGCCGAGCCGGGTGCTCCAGTAGTTGGTGTTGGGCTCGTTGAACGGGTCGATGGTGTCGAAGGTGATGCCGTGCGCGGCCTCCAGCCGGTCCACCACGCCCACCAGGTAGGCGGCGAAGTCGTCCACCCGGTCCGGGCGCAGCTGTTCGTCGGTGGCGTTGAACCCGCCGGAGACATAGCCGCTGACGGTCTGGAACCAGGGCGGCGAGTTGCTGAACGCCTCCCAGTGGTCGATGTCGTCCTTGATGCGCTCCACCCACCAGCGCTGGGTGGCGTCGGCGTCCTCGTTCCAGTGGTCCGGGTTGTCGGCCTGCCACCAGTCGGTGTCGTGGCGGGTGGTGCCCTCGGGGGCCTGCCACCAGCCTTCGACGGCCCCGCCGGCGCGCAGGTAGTCGGTGACGTCGGGGGCGTTGCCGCCGCCCACGTTGTAGCGGGCGAGGTTCAGGGCGAGGCCGTCGTCGCCGAACAGCAGGTCGGCGAGGTGCTCGCGGATCTCGTCGGGGTAGTCGCCGGTCGCGTTGGCGAACCAGACCAGGCTGGTGCCCCAGCCCTCGAACGGCTGGCCCTGGTAGGAGGGGTCGGGGGTGATGGTGTGGTCCGCGGCGGTCGCGGTGGCCGGTCCGGCGGCGACGAGGGTGCCGGTGGCCAGCGCCACCACGCCCAGTGCGGCCGTCGTCGTGCGCTTCCTTCGGGAGCTGGTCATGTGCGGTGTGTACCTCTTCTCGACTCGCGTCGTTGCGATGGGAAAAGCGGAACGTGCTCTCGGTGCCGCCGGGCGGGTCCCGGGTCGGGGCCCGCCCGGCGTGCGGTCAGGGGCGGCGGCGCAGGACGGCGACGCCGCGGGCGGGGAGCGGGGTGGTCTCCCCGGTGAGGAGGTCTCCCTCGATCCCGGTCAGGTCGACCGGCTCGTCGGTGCGGTTGACCAGGAACCAGTACGCGTCCTCGCCGTGGGTGCGCACGGTCAGTTCGACCTTGCCGCGTACGGGCTCGGGCAGTTCGGCCGTGACCCCGGCGGCGGCCAGCAGCCGGGCCAGGAGGGGGGTGAGGCCGTCGGGGCCGAGCCGGGTGGAGACGTACGCGGCCGAGCCGGTCCCGGTGTCGTGGGTGCGGCGGGTGACGGCGGGGCGGCCGGCGAGTTCGCCGGTGCGGTAGGAGGCCCAGACCTCGACGCCCTCGGCGTCGGTGACCTCGATGCGGTCGCTCCACAGGGTGCCGGTGGAGCCGTCGTCCAGTGCGGCGCTCTCGCCGGGCAGCAGCGGGGCGAACTCCTCGATGCGGATGCCGAGCAGGTCGCGCAGCGGGCCGGGGTAGCCGCCGAGGTGGGCGTGGTCGTTCTCGTCGACGATGCCGGAGAAGTAGGTGGTGACGAGGTGGCCGCCGCCGGCCACGTATCCGGTCAGCTCCTTGGCGAGGGCGTCGGGGACGACGTGCAGCACGGGGGCGACGACCAGGTCGTAGCCGGCCAGGCCGGTGCCGGTGGGCACCACGTCGGCGCGGACGCCGAGTGCGAGGAACGCCGAGTACCAGTCGAGGGCTTCGGCGCGGTAGCGCAGGAGTTCGGTGGGGTGCGAGTCCTGTTCGCTGGCCCACCAGGACTCCCAGTCGAAGAGGATCGCGGCGCGGGCGGGGGCGCGGTGGGCGCCGGCCAGCGGGGCGAGGTCCTTCAGCCGCCGGCCGAGGGTGGTGACGGAGCGGAAGACCTCGCTGTCGCGGCCGGCGTGCGGGACCATCCCGGAGTGGTACTTCTCGGCACCGGCCGCCGACTGCCGCCACTGGAAGTAGCACACGGCGTCGGCGCCGTGGGCGACGTGCAGCAGGGCGTCGCGGGCGAGCTCCCCGGCGCCCTTGGCGCGGTTGACGGGCTGCCAGTTGACGGCGCTGGTGGAGTGCTCCATCAGGAACCAGGGGCGGCCGCCGGAGATGTTGCCGGTGAGGTTGGCGGAGAAGGACAGTTCGTCCAGGGCCTGCGGGGAGGGCACCACGTAGTGGTCGTTGGAGACGAAGTCGACCTCGGCGGCCCAGTCGGCGTAGTTCATGCCGCGGGTCTCGCCCATGACCATGAAGTTGGTGGTGATGGGGATGTCCGGGGTGGTGGCGCGCAGCACCTCGCGCTCGGCCCGCAGGTAGTCCTTGAGCGCGTCGGAGGAGAAGCGCTTGAAGTCCAGCTGCTGGGTGGGGTTGGGGTGGGAGGCGGCGAGCCGGGGCGGCAGGATCTGCTCCCAGTCGCTGTAGCGCTGGGACCAGAACGCGGTGCCCCAGGCGTGGTTGAGGGCGTCCAGGGTCGTGTAGCGGCCGCGCAGCCAGGCGCGGAAGGCGCGGGCGGCGTCGTCGGAGTAGTCGTAGAGGTTGTGGCAGCCCAGTTCGTTGGAGATGTGCCAGGCGACGAGGGCGGGGTGGTCGGCGTACCGCTTCGCCATGGCGTCCACCAGGCGCAGGGCGTGCTCGCGGAAGACGGGCGAGGTGGGGCGCCAGTGCTGGCGGGCGCCGGGCCACAGGGTCTCGCCGGTGCGGGTGACCGGCAGGATCTCGGGGTGCTTGGCGGTGAGCCAGGGCGGCGGGGAGGCGGTGGCGGTGGCGAGGTCGACGGTGATGCCGCCGGCGTGCAGCAGGTCCATGATCTCGTCGAGCCAGCCGAAGTCCCAGGTGTCCTCGGTGGGCTGGATGCGGGCCCAGGAGAAGATCGCCAGGGAGACGACGTTGACGCCGGCTTCGCGCATGAGCGCGATGTCCTCGTCCCAGACCTCGCGGGGCCACTGGTCGGGGTTGTAGTCGGCGCCGTAGCCGATGCCGGGCAGGCGCGGCCAGCGGTGGGCGGCGGCGGGTGCGGGGGCGCGGGTCATCGTGCTCCTTGGTGCGCGCGGTGGGTGCTGCGGTGCTGCGGGGTACGGGGGGCCGGGACGGGCTGGGACGAACCGGTGCCGGGCAGGCCGGGGCGGGGTACGGGCGCGGGCGGGCGGGTTACGGCGCGCCCGCACCCGTACCGGTGTTCCGGCCGCCGGGGTCACTCGTTGACGGTGAAGCCCTGTTCCTTGCCGTAGGCGATGGAGGCGTCCTGCCAGGCCTTCAGGCCGTCGGCGAGGCTGGTGCCGGAGATGTAGGCCTGTCCCGCGGTGTCGTTGAAGATGGAGTTGGCGTAGACCTGGTAGGGCAGGTACGACCAGCCGGTGCCGACGTTGGCGGCGGACTCGGCGAAGATCTCATTGGCCTTCTGGCCGCCGAAGTAGGGGAACTCGACGTTCAGGAATTCCTCGGAGTTGAGGTCGGCGGTGGTGGCGGGGAAGGCTCCGGCGTCGGTGCGGACCTTCACGCCGTCGCCGACGTTGAGGTACTCGACGAAGGCGTAGGCGAGGGCCTGGTTCTTGCCGGCGCTGGGGATGGCCATGGAGCTGCCGCCGTTCTCGGCGCTCACGTTGGCGCCTTCCTCCCACTGCGGGAGCGGGGCGACGCGCCAGTCACCGGCCGCGCCGGGCACCCCGGACTCGAAGTTGGGCGGCATCCAGGCGCCGGTGGCGAGGGTGGCGATGCTGCCGTCGCCCAGGCCCTGGTACCACTCGTCGGTCCAGCTGTTGATGGGGGCCAGCAGGTCCTCGTCGAGCAGCTGCTGCCAGACCTCGGTGTAGGCGGTGGAGCCCTCGTCGGAGAAGTCGATGGAGATGTCGGTGCCGTCGACGGTGTAGGGCCGGCCGCCGGCCTGCCAGATCATGCTGGTGGCGGCGCCGCCCTCGCCGATGTCGTTGGTGATGTAGACGCCGGGGTCGGCCTCGTGCAGGGCGCGGGCGGCCTCCACGTACGCGTCCCAGGTGGTGGGGACCTCGATGCCGTGCTCGTCGAAGACGGTCTTGTTGTAGAACAGCGCCATCGGGCCGGAGTCGGTGGGCAGCGCGTAGATGCCGTCGCCGGACTGGACCGCGTTCCAGGGGCCGGGCGAGAAGGTGCCCTCCAGCTGGTCGGCGCCGAGCGAGCTGAGTTCGGTGAGGGCACCGGAGAGGACGAACTGGCCGAGCGCGTAGTACTCGATCTGGGCCACGTCGGGGACGCCGGAGCCGGCGGATATGGCGTTCTGGAGGGCCGTGTACTGGTCCTTGTTGGTGCCGGCGTTGACGACGTTCACCTTGACGTTGGGGTGCTCGTCCATGAAGGCCTCGGCCGCGGCGGGCAGGGTGGCCTCCCAGGACCACACCGTCAGCGTGCCGCCCTCCTCCAGGGCCGCCTCGACGTCCGCGGGGCCCAGGCCGGAGGAGGCGCCGCCCCCGCCGCCCCCGCCGTCGCCGTCGGAGGAGCCGCAGGCGGTGACGCCCAGGGCGAGGGCGCCGACCACGGCGGTGGTCCGCACCAGACGGCGCACAGTGGTGTTGCTCATGGTGTCCATCTCACTTCTTTGTCAGATTGCACGGGGACGGGGGGACGTGGGGGGCCGGGCGGAGCGCCGTCATTCCTTGACGCTTCCGGCGGCCAGGCCGGACTGCCAGTACCGCTGGAGCAGCAGGAAGGCGATGACCAGCGGGACGATCGTCAGCAGGGAGCCGGTGATCACCAGGTTGAAGATGGCTTCGCCGCCTGCGGTGGCGGCCTGGTCCTTCCAGGAGTTGAGGCCGACGGTCAGCGGGTACCAGTCGGGGTCCTTGATCATGATCAGCGGCAGGAAGTAGTTGTTCCAGGTGGCGACCATGGTGAAGAGCAGGACGGTGACGATGCCGGGGGCCAGCAGCGGCAGGCTGACCCGGAAGAAGGTGCCGATCTCGCTGGAGCCGTCGATGCGGGCGGCCTCCAGGAGTTCGGTGGGGATGGCCTCGGAGGCGAAGACCCACATCAGGTAGAGGCCGAACGGCGAGATGAGGGAGGGGATGATGACGGCCCAGGGGGTGTTGGTGAGCCCCATCTGGCTGAACATCAGGAAGGTGGGGATTGCCAGGGCCGTGCCCGGTACGGCGACGGCGCCGATGATGACGGCGAACACGGCGCGCTTGCCGGGGAAGGTGAACTTGGCCAGCGCGTAGCCGCCGAGGACGGCGAGCAGGGTGGCGCCGCCGGCTCCGGCGACCACGTACAGCAGGGTGTTGAGCAGCCAGCGCACGAAGGCGCCGTCGTTGTAGCTGAGGGTCTTGCCGATGTTGTCCCACAGCGCGAAGTCGCCGCTGAACCACAGGCCGAAGGAGTTGAAGAGCGAGCCCTGGGTCTTGGTGGCGTTGATGAACAGCCATACCAGCGGCACCAGCGAGTACAGCAGGACCAGCCCGGTGAGCAGGGTGAGGGTGATGCTGCGGCGCGGCCGGTTGACACTGTGCGGGGGGCGCGGGCGGCGCGGGGTGCGCAGCCGTACGGCGGAAGCCGGGGTTCCCATCGCGTGGCTCACGCTTCCTTTCGCATGCCGCGCAGCTGCACGGCGTAGGCGATGACCATGGTGAAGAGGCCCATGATGATCGCGACCGTGGCGGCGTAGTTGTGCTGCTGGCCGGTGAAGGACAGCGAGTAGGTGTAGAGGTTGGGCGTGAAGTAGGTGGTGATCGCGTTGGGGGCCAGCTTCTGGAGGATGGACGGCTCGTTGAACAGCTGGAAGGAGCCGATGATCGAGAAGATGGTGGCGATGACCAGCGCGCCGCGGATGGCGGGGAGTTTGATGGCGGTGATGACCCGCAGCTGTCCGGCGCCGTCGATCTCGGCGGCCTCGTAGAGGGAGTGCGGGATGACCCGCAGCGCCGAGTAGAAGATCAGCATGTTGTAGCCGATGAACTCCCAGGTGACGATGTTGCCGATGGCGGCGAGGATCAGGTCCGGGGAGAGCGGGTCGGGGAGGGAGACCCCGAAGGCGTCGTTGATGTTGCCGATCAGCCCGAAGCGGGAGCCGTACATGAAGCTCCACATGATCGTGGCGACGACGGCGGGGACCGCGTACGGCAGGAAGATCGATATCCGGAAGAAGTTGGCGCCGTAGAGCCGGCCGCTGTCCAGGGCGAGGGCGACCAGCAGCGCCAGGAACAGCATGATCGGCACCTGGACGGCGAGGAAGAGGCTGACCCGGCCGAGCGCCGACCAGAACTGCGGGTCCTCGAAGGCGCGCTGGTAGTTCTCGAAGCCCACGAAGGTGCTGCCGCCGACCAGTTGGTCGCGGAAGAGGCTGAGGTAGATGGAGTACCCGATGGGCGCCAGGAACACCAGGGCGAAGACGGCCATGAACGGCCCGATGAAGCCCCAGCCGGTCCAGGAGCGCCGGTCGCGCTGCTTCCGGGGCGCGCGGGCGGGGCCGAAGCGCCCTGCTCGCCCCGTCCCCTGGGGCGGTGACAACGTTGTCATGGCCGAATCCTTGTTCCGTCGTGCGGAATGTTTACGTAAACATGTTGGATTATGTTTACGTAAACATCAATGGCTGGATGCTTACACTGCTGCCTGATCGCCGTCAAGACTCGACGTGGCACATCACAACCGCCCCGACGGTGCGGCAGCACAGGATTCGAGCACGAGGGGAACGTGATCGCTCAGGTGGCAACGGATCAGCCGGGGCCGGCGACGGAGCCGGGCGCCCTGCCGGCACCACGCCGCACCCAGCGGGTGTCGATGGCCCATGTCGCCCGGCTCGCCGGGGTCTCCTCGCAGACCGTCTCCCGGGTCTCCAACGGCCACCCCGGCGTGGGCGAGGAGACCCGCGCCCAGGTGCTCACCGCCATGAAGCAGCTCGGCTACCGCCCCAACAGCGCGGCCCGCGCCCTCAAACGCGGCGAGTTCCGCACCATCGGCGTCATCCTGTTCACCCTCGCCACCACCGGCAACGTCCGCACCCTGGAAGCCATCGCCACCTCCGCCGCGAGCGAGGGGTACGCGATCACACTGATCCCGGTGACCGCCCCCACCCAGGACGGGGTGCGCGGCGCCTTCACCCGGCTCGGCGAACTCGCCGTCGACGCCGTGATCGTGATCATGGAAGTGACCCTCGCCGGTGTCGACGTGCTGCCGCTGCCGCCGCACGTCCAGGTGGTCGTCGCCGACTCCGACGCCGGCGACCGCTACAGCGTCGTCGACACCGACCAGGCCGGCGGCACCCGCGAAGCGGTCCGGCATCTGCTGGACCTCGGCCACCGCACCGTGTGGCACATCTCCGGGCCCGCCGAGTCCTTCGCCGCCCAGCGCCGCGCCCGCGCCTGGCGCGCCACCCTGGAGGAGGCCGGGCGCGAGGTGCCGCCCATGGCCGCCGGCGACTGGAGCGCCGAATCCGGCTACCGGGCCGGGCTGCTGCTGGCCCGCAACCCCGCCTGCACCGCCGTGTTCGCGGCCAACGACCAGATGGCGCTCGGCCTGCTGCGCGCCCTGCACGAGGCGGGCCGCTCCGTGCCGGGCGACGTGAGCGTCGTGGGCTTCGACGACATACCGGAAGCCGGCTCCTTCGCGCCGCCGCTGACCACCGTCCACCAGGACTTCGCCGAGGTGGGACGGCGCTGCGTGGCCGGTGTGCTGCGCAAGATGCGCGAGGAGGACGCGGCCGGGCGCGGCACCACGCTGGTGCCCACCCACATGGTGATCCGGGACAGCACCGCGCCGCCGCCCACGGACCCGCCCGCAGCCGCCGGATAATCCCGTGGCCACCCGCGGCCGGACGGTGCTACGGTATGCCGGTCGCGACACGTGGGTCGCGCACCGGCGAGACGAGGGAGGTGAGGTTGATGGCTGCGAACGAGACCGTTGCACTGCGCAACGCCCGGACCATGACCACCCTCACTTCCCGGGCCCCGGTCTGATTCCACACGTTTTCACACCGCAGGGGCCCCTTGTCCGCAAGGGTTACCACCGTTGTCCCACGCATCATCATCCGCGTACGATCTGTCCCGCTTCGGCTGGACGACCGACCTCGAAGAGCAATTCGCAGCACATCGCACCGCCGGCCTGACCCCGGCCCGTATCGTCCGCGTCGACCGCGGGCGCTGCGAGGTCGTCACGGCCGGAGGACCGCTGCACGCTGACCCCACCGCCGTCACCGAACCGTGCACCGGCGATTGGGCCGCGCTGCGCGGCACCCGCATCGAGGCGCTGCTGCCGCGCCGCACCGCCATCGTGCGCGCGGGAGCCTCCCGCACCTCGCTGGCCCAGACGCTGGCCGCCAACGTCGACACCATCGTCATCACCGTGCCGCTGGCCACCGCCCTCTCGGCGGACCGGCTGGAACGGCTGGTCGCCCTCGCCTGGGAGAGCGGCGCCCGCCCGGTGATCGCCCTCACCAAGGCCGATCTCAGCCCGGACCCCGAAGTGGACCGGCTGGAGGCCGAGGCCCTGGCGCCCGGCGTCGAGGTGTTCCCGGTCACCGCCACCAGCGGCGCCGGGATGGACGCGCTGCGCGCCGCGCTGACCGGCACCGTCGTACTGCTCGGCGTCTCCGGCGCCGGCAAGTCCACCCTCGGCAACGCGCTGCTGGGCGCCGAGGTGCTGCGCACCGGAGCGGTCAGCGCCCAGCAGCACGGCAAGGGCCGGCACACCACCGTCAGCCGCGAGCTGGTGCCGCTGCCCGGGGGAGGCGTGCTCATCGACACCCCCGGACTGCGGGGGGTCGGCCTCCAGGACGCCGGCGCCGGGATCCAGCAGACATTCGCGGAGATCGAGGAACTGGCCCAGCGCTGCCGGTTCGCCGACTGCGCGCACACCGCCGAGCCGGGCTGCGCCGTCCAGCAGGCCATCGCGGACGGGGAACTCCCCGAGCGGCGGCTGGCCAGCTACCGCAAGCTGGAACGCGAGAGCCGCCGCGCGGCGGCCCGGCACGACAGCCGGCTGCGCGGCGAGTTGCACCAGGAGACGGTCAAGCGGCAGAAGGCCATCAGCCGGCATCTGCGGGCGGTCTACGGCCGGGACGGAGGGCGGCAGAAGTGAGCGACGCGCTCCACGAGGCGTTTTTCGCCCTGCACCACGGGCTGCGCCGCCAGGGCCCCGGCTCGGACGCCACCACCCGCCGGCTGCTGGCGCTGGCCGGGCCGCTGCCCGAGCGGCCCCGCACGCTGGACGTGGGCTGCGGCCCGGGGCGGGCGGCGCTGCTGCTCGCCGCCGAGGCCGGGGCACGGGTGACGGCCGTGGATCTGCACCGGCCGTTCCTGGACCAGCTCCGGGAACGGGCCGCCGCACGCGGGCTGTCCGACCGGATCCGCATCGAGCGGCACTCGATGACCGCACTCCCCTACCCGGACGGCGCCTTCGACCTGATCTGGGCCGAGGGCTCGGCGTATCTGATGGGGTTCGACACGGCGCTGCGCTCCTGGCGGCGGCTGCTGGCCCCGGGCGGTGTCCTGGTGGTCACCGAATGCGAGTGGGCGACGGACACCCCGGCGCCCCGGGCAGCCGCCTTCTGGGCGCAGGCCGGTGCGCTGCGCAGCGGGGAACGGAACACCGCCGCCGCCGAGGCGGCCGGCTACCGGGTGCTGGGCGTGCACGAACTCCCCGACAGCGACTGGTTCGAGGAGTACTACGACCCGCTGGCCCGGCACGCGGACGCCGCCGATCCGGCGCGGCCCGGCATGGCCGAGGCCATCGCCGGGGCCCGGGAGGAGATCGCGGTGCGCAGCGCGCACGGCGCCGACTACCGCTACCGGGGCTATGTGCTGACCCCCGCCAACGCTGAGGAGAAGAGCATGTGGACCACCCGGGCCGAACACCCTGGAAGCGCCGGTGCGGCGGACCGGGCGGCGATCCGCGAGGTACTGCTGGGGGCGTTCCCCACGCCGCTGGAGGCGGACCTGGTGGAGGCGCTGCGCGCGGACGAGTCCGCGTGGCTGCCCGAACTCTCGGTGGTGGCGCAGACGCCGGACGGCACGATCGCCGGCTATGCGCTGATCACCCGGGGCTGGGTGGACGGTGAGCCGGTGCTCACGCTCGCCCCGTGTGCGGTGCGGCCGGAGTTCCAGCGCCAGGGCGCGGGAGCGGCGGCGATCCGGGCGGCGCTGGCGGCGGCCCGCGCCCGGGACGGGGAGAGGCTGGTGACGGTGCTCGGACACCCCGAGTACTACCCGAGGTTCGGCTTCACCCCGGCCTCGGGGTTCGGGATCCGGGTCGGTTTCGAGGTGCCGGACGAGGCCATCATGGTGCTCGCCCTGACCGAGGACCGCCCGCTGCCGGCCGGGACGATCCGGTACCCGGCGGCGTTCGGCGTCTGACGTTCCGTCACCGCGCCACATGTCACACGGTCCGGCCGCCCCGCCCGCTGGGGCGGGGCGGCCGGACCGCCGCGGGGCGCGGCGCCGTCACTTCTTCGCCGCGGCCTTGGCGGCCTTCGCCGCCTGCTTCAACTCCTGCTTGTTGGCGCGGACCTTGGCGAGGGACTCGGGTCCGGTGATGTCGGCGACCGAGCGGTAGGCGTCGTCCGGGCCGTAGTCGCCGGCCGCCTCGCGCCAGCCCTGCGGCCTGACGCCGTACTGCTTGCCGAGCAGGGCGAGGAAGATCTGGGACTTCTGCTTGCCGAAACCGGGCAGTTCGGTGAGCCGCTTCAGCAGTTCCGCGCCGGTGGCCGCGTCCCGCCACACCGCCTCGGCGTCCCCGTCGTAGCGCTGCACCAGGAAGCGGCACAGCTGCTGGATGCGCCCGGCCATGGAGCCGGGGTAGCGGTGCACGGCGGGCTTGGCGGACAGCAGCGCGGCGAACTGCTCGGGGTCGTAGGCGGCGATCTGCCGCGCGTCCAGATCGTCGCCGTCCAGCCGGGTGGCGATCGTGTAGGGGCCGGTGAAGGCCCACTCCATCGGCACTTGCTGGTCCAGGAGCATCCCCACCAGGGCGGCGAGCGGGCTGCGGCCCAGCAGCGCGTCGGCCGCCGGCTCCTGTGCGAGACGGATCGTGACGTCGCTCATGGAGGGCACTCTACGGCGCGGCCCACCCGCCGCCCGGCACATCCGGCGCGCCTTCACCCGTCGCGTACGGGTGAATCCCCGGCCGGTGGCGGTATGCCGCGGCGCGCGGACCGGGGCTCTCCCGTCCCATGGGTGGGGTGAGCGATGAAACCCCTTTGCGGTACGACAACCTGCGCGCGCTGTATATGAACTGCACGCTGAAACGGTCGCCCGAGGTCAGCAACACCGGCGGACTGATCGACATCAGCCGTTCGGTGCTGGAGTCCCAGGGGGTGACCACGGAGGTGGTCCGGGCGATCGACCACGACATCGCCACCGGGGTGTGGCCGGACATGACCGAACAGGGCTGGGAGCGCGACGCGTGGCCGGCGCTGTACGAGAAGGTGCTGGCCGCCGACATCCTGGTGCTGGCCGGGCCGATCTGGCTGGGCGACAACAGCTCGGTGATGAAGCAGGTCATCGAACGGCTCTACGCCTGCTCGGCGGAGCTGAACGACCGGGGCCAGTACGCCTATTACGGGCGGGTGGGCGGCGCGCTGATCACCGGCAACGAGGACGGGGTGAAGCACTGCGCGATGAACATCCTCTACAGCCTCCAGCATCTGGGGTACACCATCCCGCCGCAGGCGGACGCGGGATGGGTCGGGGAGGCGGGGCCGGGGCCCTCGTACCTGGACCCGGGGTCCGGCGGGCCGGAGAACGACTTCACCAACCGCAACACCTCGTTCATGTCGTGGAATCTGATGCATCTGGCGGCACTCCTCAAGCAGGCGGGCGGCGTTCCGGCGCGCGGCAACCAGCGCACGGAGTGGGAGGCCGGATGCCGCCCTTGCGCGAAGAACCCCTAACACCGCTGACCCGCACAGGAT
>NZ_JBHWJL010000129.1:0-13368 GCF_042731495.1 Streptomyces sp. NPDC059853 | reverse complement strand
GCTCAACGCCGCCACCATGCCCGGGCTATAGGTCCGTTGAGCCGGGGGCGGGGCGGGGGGCTGGGCCGCCCGGGCCCCGACCCGACCGCTACCGGCCCGGCCCCCGCCGCCAGTGTCCGGACAGCCGGCGCGCCGGCGCCCGCACCGGGCTGTGCGAAGAACCCGATGGGCACAGCAGCCCGCAGCACCCACCTCACCACCTTCGGACGAGCCGTTGCCCTCCCTGGGGACGACGGGGTCGTCGCTCTCCGGTCCGGCCCGTCTCACCCGGAGGGGCGGCCCGCCGGGGTCAGCAGCTGGGTCGCGGCGAGCTGTGCGTACAGCTCGTCCGTGGCCATCAGTTCCTCGTGGGTACCGATCGCGCGGACCGTGCCGCCGTCCATGACGACGATGCGGTCGGCGTCCGTCACCGTCGACAGGCGGTGGGCCACCACCAGCACGCTGGTCTCGCGTGCCGTCTCGGCGATGATGTCCCGCAGGGCCAGCTCGTTGGCGGCGTCCAGCTGCGAGGTCGCCTCGTCCAGGAGCAGCAGCCGGGGCCGGCGCAGCAGGGCGCGGGCGATCGCGACGCGCTGCCGCTCACCGCCGGACAGCTTCGAACCGCGGTGCCCGACCACGGTGTCCACGCCGTGCGGCAGACGCTCGACGAGCGTGTCGAGCCGGGTCCGGGTGAGGACGGCACGGAGGTCGTCGTCCGTCGCACCGGGCGCGGCGAAGACCAGGTTCTCCCGCAGCGTTCCGGCAAGGACCGGCGCGTCCTGCTCGACGTAGCCGATGACGGACCGCAGTGCGGGCAGAGGCCACTCGCGCACGTCCTTGCCGTCGACCAGGACCCGGCCGCCGGTCGCCTCGTAGAACCGCTCGATGAGCGAGAAGAGCGTCGACTTGCCCGCTCCCGAGGGGCCGACGAAGGCTGTCATCCCGGTACCCGGCACCTCGAAGTCCACCTGCTGGTGGATGTACGGCAGACCGGGCGCGTAGCGGAAGGACACCTCCTCGAAGCGGACCGACACCGGATACGGCACGACGGCCCCGTCCCCGGGCCGCACCCGCCCCAGGGCGACCGCCGGCTCGGCCGGCAGGGCCTCCGCCTCCCTGATCCGGGAGACCGCGGCCGCGCCCTCCTGGTAACCGGAGACGGCCTCGATCAGCCGGTACACCGGTTCCATCAGGTAGAAGAGGTACAGCAGGAAGGCGATGAGGGTGGATACGGGGATCTCCCCGGACGCCACCCGCGCTCCGCCGACGGCGAGCACCGCGAGAAAAGCCAGCTGGACGGCGAGGTTGTCCGCCGTCCCCAGCATGGCCTTCCACTTCGCGCCGCGCACCCCGTGGCGCCACGCCCGCCGGACCGCCGCCTCGACACGGGCGCTCTCCCGTTCCTCGGCGCCGGACGCCTTGACGGTGCGGAAAGCGCCGAAGACTCGCTCCAGGCCCGTGGACATCTCCCCGACCGCGGCCTGCGCACGCTCGGTGGCCCGCCCGATCCTGGGCACCACCAGGGCGACGCCGGCGACGACGACCGCGACCACACCGAGCGTCACGCCGAGCAGGACGGCGTCGAGGACAGCCATCACCACGACCGCCGCGACCAGCGTGACCGCCCCTGTCGCGGCGTTGACCACCGCCTGGGTGCTGACCGCCCGCAGCAGGGTGGTGTCGGCGGACACCCGCGACATCAGATCGCCCGGCTGCATCCGGTCCACCGCCGCGAGCCGCAGCCGCAGCAGCCGGCCGATGAGCCCGCGGCGAGCAGCGAGGACCACGGATTCCGCCGTCCGCTCCAGGACATAGGCGCCGCATGCCTCGGCCACCGTGCTCACCAGCACCAGCACGGTCATGGCCAGCAGGACGGTGGCGATCGTGCCGCCGGACGAGAGCCGGTCGACCAGTTCCTTCGTGGCCAGTGGCTGGACCAACCCGCCGGCCGCACCTGCCAGGGCCAGCGACAGACCGAGTGCGACGGCCCACCGGTGCGGGCGGATGTACCCGTGCAGCGCCCGGAGCGTCTCGCGGGCACGTGGGGGGCCGGCACCCGTCACCTCGGGGGCGGACGCGGTGTTCACAGGGTTCCTTTCCTCCGTGGTCCGCCGCTGTGGCGGGGCACGCACCGTGGCCCGGCGTCACGACGGTCGGCCGCACCGGCCGGTGCCCGAGGTGCGGCGGCGGGCTTCTGCTCGGGGGCGCGGTGTATCACGCCACCAGCCTGGAGGAGCGGACACTTCCGCGGATATCCGGCGATCGTCGGGGGGACCCCCGCCGAGTGGCGGGAGCAGCCCGGACGCCGCCCCGCCGTGCTGGGCTGCCACGGGGCCCCGTGCGGGTTCGCGGGCCGCCTCCCGCCGCTGTGCGCGCTCGTTGCTGTCGTGCCGGCTGCGGCACGGGCGCGGGATTCCTCCCGCGCGGTGGGGTCCTCCGGTGACCGGCGCGGGACACCCCCGGGAAAGCGCAGATTGTAGGGTCAACTGCCCATGCGGTAAAGAGAAATACGCGCTCATCATTCGGTCGGGTGAAGTTCTCCGTCGGGTGTCCGGCCGGACGAGTACGGTCGCTCCGACGCGCCGCCGGATGATCACCGGCGGCGCTCCCACCCCCACCGGGAGAGAGAGCCGGAGCAGCCATGGCAATGAAGCAGGGCACGACCCGCACCTGGACGAAGTCCTCCTATTCCGGCGGAAACGGCGCCTGTATCGAGGTGAGGTCGGACGCCCCCGCTCTGTTCAGCGTCCGGGACTCCAAGGTGCCCACCGGGCCGCGGCTCGGGTTCGGCGCCGGGCCGTGGACCGCGTTCGTCGGCGCGATCGGCCGGGCCCACTTCCCCCCGCCCTCCCGCTGACCGCCCCGCACTCCCCGTACGTTCCGCACCTCCCCGCACCTTCCCGCACCGGCACGGCGCCACCGCCCCCTTCCGTGCGGACGCCCTCCCACCCCCACCACGCGGGGAGGGCGTCCGTGCTCCCGGCTCAGCCGCGCGGATAGCGCTCCAGCCAGGCCGCCGACGACTCCCCCGGGCCGTGCAGCGCCGGCCCCTGCGTCATCTCCAGCGCGAAGTCGTCCGCCAGTTCGGCGATCGCGGCCCGGCCCTCCAGCTCCACCAGCCAGCCCGGCGGCAGCGCCGTCTCGCCGTGCAGCGCGCCCAGCAGATTGCCGCACACCGACCCCGTGGAGTCCGAGTCGCCGCCGTGGTTGACCGCCAGCAGCAGCCCGTGCTCCATGTCCTCTGCCACCAGCGCGCAGTAGACGCCGATCGCCAGCGCCTCCTCGGCCACCCAGCCCTCCCCGAGCGCCGCCACCCGCTCCGGGGACGGCATCCCCTGCCGCACCGCGCCCAGCGCCCGCTGCAGCGCGTCGGTGGTCTCCTCGTGGTCCGGCCAACTGCTCAGCTGCGCCAGCGCCTTCTGCACGGCCGCGTCCAGGCCGTCCCCGCGCACCAGCGCGTGGACGATCGCGGCGAACGCGCCCGCCGCCAGCCGGCCCGTCGGATGGCCGTGCGTCTGCGCCGCGCACTCCACCCCCAGCTGGAACACCAACTGCGGCTCCCAGCCCACCAGCAGCCCGAACGGCGCCGAGCGCATCACCGTGCCGCAGCCCTTCGAGTCGGGGTTCTTGGGCTTCTCCACGGTGCCCATCACCTCGTCCGCCAGACCGCTCAGACAGGCGTTGCCCGGCGCGCGGCGCGCGTACAGCCACTCCTCGCGCGCCAGCCAGCCATCCCCCGCCCGCCGCTCGTCCGGGCCCCACTCGTGCTGCGTGCGGTACCAGCGGCGGTACGCGGCGTGCACATCGGTGGGCGGATGCCAGGCGCCGGTGTCCCGCCGCACATGGGCGCGGATCAGCCCGTCCACCGTGAACAGCGTCATCTGCGTGTCGTCGGTGACCGCCCCGCGCCGCCCGTACGCCGGAACGTAGTCGCGCACCCCGTGCGGCCCGTGCGTCGCGCGGATCGCCTCCAGCGCGTCGAACTCCACGCCCGCGCCCAGCGCGTCACCGATCGCCCCGCCCAGCAGACACCCCCGCACGCGGGAGCGGAACTCCTGCTGCTCCGCGCGCCCCCATATGGCGCCGGCGACCGGCGCCGTCACCGGCCACCACCGGTGCCCGTGCCCACCACCGGCAGCAGCGCGGGCAGCTTCCCGTCGCCCGCCTCGGCCGCCGCCGCGCGCTCCGCGGCCACCGGACCGTACAGCGTGGTCCGCGGCCGCGACGGCCGCCCGGCCGCCTCCGCGATCGCCCGCAGATCCGTCACCGAGCGGTACGAGCCGTACGACGACCCGGCCATACGGGAGATCGTCTCCTCCATCAGTGTGCCTCCCAGGTCATTGGCGCCGGATCGCAGCATCTCGGCGGCGCCCTCGGCCCCCAGTTTCACCCAGGAGGTCTGGATATTGGTGACGTAGGGGTGAAGGAGCAGCCGGGCCATCGCCGTGACCGCGCGGTTGTCGCGGGCCGTCGGTCCCGGCCGGGCGATGCCCGCCAGATACACCGGGGCGTTGGTGTGGATGAACGGCAGCGTCACGAACTCCGTGAAGCCCGCGACTCCCTTCTCCCGGTTGGCGCGCTGGATACCGGCGAGCGTCCTGAAGTGGCCGAGCCAGTGCCGGGGGCTGTCCACATGGCCGTACATCATGGTGGACGACGAACGCAGCCCCACCTCGTGCGCGGTGCTGATCACCTCCACCCAGGTGGCGGCCGGCAGCTTGCCCTTGGTGAGGATCCAGCGCACCTCGTCGTCCAGGATCTCCGCCGCCGTGCCCGGGATCGAGTCCAGGCCCGCCTCCTTGGCGGCGATCAGCCACTCGCGGATCGACAGGCCGGTGCGGGACGCCCCGTTGATGACCTCCATCGGCGAGAACGCGTGCACATGGATACCGGGCACCCGCCGCTTCACCGCGCGCACGATGTCGAAGTAGGCGTCGCCGGGCAGATCGGGGTGGATACCGCCCTGCATGCACACCTCCACCGCGCCCACCTCCCACGCCTGGGCGGCGCGTTCGGCGACCTGGTCGAGGGAGAGGGTGTACGCGTCGGCGTCGGTGCGGCGCTGCGCGAAGGCGCAGAACCGGCAGCCGGTGTAGCAGACGTTGGTGAAGTTGATGTTGCGGGTGACGATGTACGTCACCTCGTCCCCCACCACCTCGCGCCGCAGCTCGTCGGCGGTGCGGCACAGCGCGTCCAGCGCCGGGCCCTCCGCGTGCAGCAGCGCCAGCGCCTGGTCGTCGGTCAGCCGGGTGGGATCGGCGGCGGCCACCGACAGGGCCTCCCGTACGTCCGCGTCGATCTTCTCCGGCACCATGCCGGGCGCCGCCGCCTCGCGCAGCGCGGACCAGTCCCCGTACACCTCGTCGAAGTCGGTACGGCGGTCCCCGGTCCGGCCCGCCGTGTCGATCTCCCGGTGCAGCGCGGTGCGGCCGGAGGCGGTCAGCGGCTCGTCCGGCTCCTGCCACGGCAGCCCGGCCGGCCGCGCGTCCGGCCGGGCCAGACCGGTGTCCGGGTCGGCCAGCGCGCGCACGTGCGGCAGCACCCTGGGGTCCAGCCACGGCTCGCCGCGCCGGATGAACTCCGGGTAGACGGTGAGACGTTCGCGCAGCGTGAAGCCGGCCGCCGCGGTACGGGCGGCCAGCGCGTCGATCACCGGCCAGGGCCGTTCGGGGTTCACATGGTCGGGGGTGAGCGGCGAGACGCCGCCCCAGTCGTCGATGCCGGCCCGGATCAGCAGCGCGTACTGCTCGTCGACCAGGTTCGGCGGCGCCTGGATCCGGGCGGCGGGCCCCAGCAGCAGCCGGGCGGTGGCGATGGTGGCGGCCAGCTCCGCCACCTCCGCGTCCGGGGTGCCCCGCATCGCCGTGTCCGGCTTCGCGCGGAAGTTCTGCACGATGACTTCCTGGATGCCGCCGTACGCGCGGGAGATACGGCGCAGCGCGAACAGCGCGTCCGCGCGCTCCGCGTACGTCTCCCCGATCCCGATGAGCAGCCCGGTGGTGAACGGGACATTGGAGCGCCCCGCGTCCTCCAGGACCCGCAGCCGGACGGCCGGCTCCTTGTCGGGCGAGCCGTGGTGCGGGCCGCCGGGCTCGGACCACAGCCGGGTCGCGGTGGTCTCCAGCATCATGCCCATGGACGGCGCGACCGGCTTCAGCCGCTGGAAGTCGGTCCAGGTCAGCACACCCGGGTTGAGGTGCGGCAGCAGCCCGGTCTCCTCCAGGACCCGGATCGCCATGGCCCGCACATACGCGAGGGTGTCGTCGTACCCCTCGGCCGCCAGCCACTCCCGCGCCTCCGGCCAGCGGTCCTCGGGCCGGTCCCCCAGCGTGAACAGCGCCTCCTTGCAGCCCGCGGCCGCGCCCCGGCGCGCGATCTCCAGCACCTCGTCCGGGGACAGGAACATCCCGTGACCGTCGCGGCGCAGCTTGCCGGGCACGGTGACGAAGGTGCAGTAGTGGCAGCGGTCCCGGCACAGCCGGGTGAGCGGGATGAACACCTTCTTCGAGTAGGTGATGACCCCGGGGCGGCCGGCCGCCTCCAGACCGGCGTCCCGCACCCGGCCGGCGGCGGTCGCCAGGCGTTCCAGGTCGGCGCCGCGAGCCTGGAGAAGTACCTCGGCCTCGGCGGCGTCCAGAGCCACCCCGTCCCCGGCCCGGCGCAGCGCGCGCCGCATCGCGTTGGCTGTTGGTCCCTGCGCGCTTTTCGTCATTCTTCGAGCATACGAGCGGGGACCTGCCGAATCGGCGGGAAACTCCCGTGCCCCGCGGTGGATGTCTAACCCACTCTTTATCGGGGAGAGTTCAGACCGATAGACTCCAACGTTCGCCCGAGCAGCGGTTCACGAGCGGTTGAGAAGCAGAGGACACCATGGCCGAAGGCAAGGGGATCCCGGTGCGCACGTCCGCCTTGCGGTTCGCCGTGCTCGGCCCGCTACGGGTCAGGAGCGGTGAGACCGACCTGCCGACGGGAAGCCCTCAGCAACGGGCCCTGCTCGCCGCCCTGCTGCTGCGGCGCGGGAGCACCGCCACCGCGCAGGAACTCGTGGACGCGATATGGGGCGAGAGCCCGCCGCAGCAGGCGGTGGCCGCCCTGCGCACCTACGCCTCGCGGCTGCGGAAGGCGCTGGGCACCCGAGCCGACGTCCTCGTCAGTGAGCTGGGCGGGTACGCGCTGCGCCGCCGCGAGGGCGACGCGCTGGACTGCGACCGGCTGGCGGAGCTGACCGCCGGCGCCGAGGCGGCAGCCGGTGCCGGGGACCTCACCCGGGCGCTGGAGCTGTACGGGGCGGCGCTGGACCTGTGGGACGGCGAGACGCTGGCGGGCGTACCGGGCCCGGAGGCCGAACTGCACCGCGCCCGGTTCTCCGAACAGCGGGTGGTGCTGCTGGAGGCCCGGCTGGGCGTCGCGCTCCAGGCCGGGCTGCACAGCGAGTCGGTTTCCGAACTGACCGCGCTGACCACGACGTACCCGCTGCGGGAGAAGCTGCGGGAACTGCTGATGCTGGCGCTGTACCGCAGCGGCCGGCAGGCGGAGGCGCTGGCGGTGTACGCGGACGCGCGGCGCGTCCTCATCGACGAACTGGGCGTGGAGCCGCGCGCCGAGCTGTCGGAGTTGCAGCAGCGCATCCTGAGCGCCGACGCCACGCTCGACCAGCCGGCGGACGTCCCGCAGGGCGCGCCCGCGCTGGTGCGCCCGGCCCAGCTGCCCGCCGCCGTACCGGACTTCACCGGACGGGCCTCGTTCGTCCGCGACCTGGGCCGGGAACTGGCGGCCTCCGGCGGCGGGGTGATGGCGGTCTCGGCGGTCGCCGGGATCGGCGGCGTCGGCAAGACGACGCTGGCGGTGCAGGTGGCGCACGCGGCGCGCGAGCACTTCCCGGACGGGCAGCTGTACGTCGACCTCCAGGGCGCCGGGCCCTCCCCCAGCGAGCCGGAGGCGGTGCTCGGCGCGTTCCTGCGGGCGCTGGGGGTGGCGGACTCCGCGATCCCCGACGGCGTCGCCGAACGGTCCGGGCTCTTCCGGTCGCTGCTGGACGGGCGGCGGGTGCTGACCCTGCTGGACAACGCGCGGGACGCCGCCCAGGTGCGTCCGCTGCTGCCGGGCACGCCGGGCTGCGCGGCGCTGGTCACCAGCCGGATCCGGATGGTGGACCTGGCGGGCGCCCACCTGGTGGACCTGGACGTCATGAGCCCGGAGGAGGCGCTGACGCTGTTCACCCGCATCGTGGGACAGGAGCGGGTCGGCGCGGAGCGGGACGCGGCGATGGACGTGGTGGGGGCGTGCGGATTCCTGCCGCTGGCCATCAGGATCGCGGCGGCCCGGCTGGCGGCCCGGCGGACCTGGACGGTGTCGGCGCTGGCCCGCAAGCTCAGCGACGAACGGCGGCGGCTGGACGAACTCCAGGCCGGTGACCAGGCGGTGGCGGCCACCTTCGAGCTGGGGTACGGGCAGTTGGAGGGCGAACAGGCACGGGCGTTCCGGCTGCTGGGCCTGGCCGAGGGCCCGGACATCTCGGTGGCCGCCGCGGCCTCCCTGCTGGACCGGGACCTGCACACCACCGAGGATCTGCTGGAGTCCCTGGTGGACACCTCGCTGCTGGAGTCGGCGGCCCCCGGCCGCTACCGCTTCCACGACCTGGTGCGGCTGTTCGCCCGGGCCTGCGCGGAACGCGACGAACAGCCCCCGGCGGAACGGGAGGCGGCGCTGGCGCGGCTGCTGGACTTCTACCTGGCCACGAGCGCGAAGGTGTTCGCCCTGAAGCGGCCCGGCGGGCGGCTGGTGGAGAACCTGGAGACGACGTACCAGCCGGCCGCGGAGTTCGACAGCGACGAGCAGGCCCAGGACTGGCTGTTCGCCGAGGCGGGCGGCCTGCTCAGCGCGGCGCAGTCGGTGGCCACCTCCCAGCGGGTGCGCTCGGCCGCCGACCTGCTGCTGGTGGCCCGGGGCCTGGCGGAATCGGGCGCGTACTCGCGGCAGTTCGTCGTCGCCTGCGAGGCGGTCCTGGAGGTGGCCCGGCGGTGGGACGACCCGCACGCCCAGGGCCGGGCCCACTTCGCGCTCACCCTCGCGCACAGCCTCGCGGGCCGCTTCGAACTGGCCGACGAGCACGCCCAGCACGCCATGCTGCTGGGCGTGGCGGCCGAGGACCCGGTGGTACGGACGCAGGCGCCGACCGAGCGGGGGATCATCGCCTCGTACCGGGGCGACAACACAGCGGCCGAGGCCTACTTCAGGGAGTCGCTCGCGGCGTTCCGGGACGAGGGCAACCTGGCGGGGGAAGCCAACACACTCAGTAATCTGTCCAGGGTCCTGGGTGCCCTGGGGCGCTCGGATGCAGCCGTCGAGGTGGCCAGACGGGCGCTCGCGGTCCACCGGCGTGTGGGGTCTGTGCTCCGGCTTGCCAATGGTCATTACGCACTTGGAGTGGCACTGAGTCGGTGTGGCGCGCACCATGAGGCGCTGCGGGAACTCGCCGTGGCATTCGATATCTTCGAAGAACACAGGCAGCCGTTGTGGGTCGGGATGACCCTGCATCGGCAGGCCGAGGCGTTGCTGGAGGCTGGTGAAGCGCCGGAAGCGGCCGTGAAGGCCGAGGACGCTCTGTCCCAGTTGCGGGACATCGGTGGCAACTGGCGTCGCGGCTTGGTGCTGACAGTACTCGGCCGGGCACTCGATTCCATCGGACACTCCGACCGGGCCAGAGCCTGCTGGAAGCATGCCCTCAAGTTCTTCGAGGAGTCAGACAGCCCTGAAGCGGAGGAAGTCCGCAACCTTCTGACCATAGCGGGCGTCTGAATCAGATGAACCGGATGCCCCAGCCGCACCATTGAAGCGTTCAGCAAACATTTATCGACTGCTGACATCTTCTGTGCCGGCAGCCGGAAACGGGGGATGCCGGGCAGGCCGTATGTGCCGCAGGGGGCAGAGACCTGCTCTCTTTTCGGAAAAAAATAGGGGAGTTCAACATGACCGACGCCAAGCAGGCGGGCGGCAGCCGTGGTACGGGGGTTCCCGCCGTACTCGAGGACAGCAACATCACCTCGGAACCCAAAGGTGGCAAGCTGAAGCCGTTGGAGGACAGCAACATCACCTCAGAGCCCACTCGGCTGGAGGACAGCAACATCACCTCCGAGCCCATCAAGTAGTTACAGCCATCTGCAACCGGCTGTGTGCCAGCTCACCCCAGCGCACTGCCGGTTGCTGCTGTGCGAAGCTGGGCACCTTTCACATACGTCCCTGGCCGAGGTGGTTGACACTGCAGGCTGGGGGACTAACGGGGGAACCGTCCATTACCGATCAACAGGAGGCACGTATGTCCTTCACGAAGAATGCTCTTTCGACACTCGCCATCGCCACTGCGGTCGTCGGAGGAACTGCGACTCAGGCGTTGGCACACGACGCCCACGTGACGAACGCCCCAATCGGCCAGGAACGCATAATCAATACCCCGGCCGAGGACAGCCACCTCACCGACATCCGCCCCCTCGAGGACAGCCACGCCACCGACGTGCGCCCCCTCGAGGACAGCCACCTCACCGACACCCGCCCCCTCGAGGACAGCCACCTCACCGGTAACGAGTGACGGCTGTCCCGGCGGTGATACCAGTCCGCCAGCCGACTGAGGCAGCCGGCCGGACCGGTGGGAGGCGGGCTCTTCGGGGCCCGCCTCTCGCGTTTAGCGGTCGTTTATGAGCGGCTGTCATGCTCATACATGTCCGGTCGCACAGGGGTGCGCGGCCGGTCTCCAAGGGGGGATCTGTTCGGCGGCCGCGGGGGAACCGCTGAACGGATCCGGTGCCGATCGGCCCGGGTGGCGTGGAGGGGGCGTCATCCGGGCCGTTCCGCTGTCCGCGGCCGTTCTGCCGCGGGGCGCGCTACGGCACGTACACCGTCACGGCCGGCGGACCGGCCTCCACCGGGCCGAACTCCAGCAGCTCACGGGCGAAGATCCGTCCCTCACCCGCCGGGTGGAACCCGGACTCCTCGACCGCGCCCGGCGCGGCGGACGGTGGCAGCGCCAGCACCTCGGCGTCTTCCCGCAGCAGCGGCCCCAGGGCGCTTCCGGCGCCGATCCGGGACGGTTCGCCGTCGGTCAGGGTGACGGTCAGCGCCGCGTAGCCGGGGCCCTCCGCGCGTTCGCTCACCGGGAGGCTGGTGAGGACCAGGGTTCCCGACCGGCCGTCGCCGTCGTCGGCCGCCCACACCGTCTCGGCCGACAGCCGTTTCTCCAGCCAGGCCGGGAGGTCGAGTCCGCCCGCCTCCGGGGTGCCGCGCGGCACCCCGTGCAGGACGGCCACCTGTGCCCCGGACTCCTGGATGCCGGCCAGTACCTCGTCGGGCGGCGTGCCGGTCACCTCCCAGTTCAGCAGCCGGTACATGCCGCCCGCCGTGTCCACCGGCAGCGGGTCGGCCGCCGGGCGGGCGGCCCCGGCCAGCGGGGGTACGGCCAGCAGCACGCTGGCCGCCACCACCGGGCCGAACGGCCGCAGCAGCCGTGCCGGGCGCGCCGACTCCCCCGCCGCCCAGCCGAGCCCGATCGCGCCCGCCACCACCAGCCAGGGGCTGGGCATCAGCACCAGGGCGCAGCCCACCCCGCAGCCGGCGCCGGCCAGCGCCAGGTCGGCGAGGGCCCCGTGCCCGGTGGCCGCCGTGCGCTCCCAGGCGGTCAGGGCGCGGCGCACCACGTACGGCAGGACGGCGAGGGCCAGCAGCGCCGCCGGGGCGGCGACCGGGGAGGGCAGCAGCGCGAAGGTGACGGCCAGCGGCAGGGCGATCGGGACGCCGCGCGGCAGCGGGACGGACAGCGCGGCGACGCCGATCGCGGTGCCGAGCATGATCCACACCCCGGCCAGGGTCACCGGTATCCCGGACCAGACGGCGAGGAACGCCGGGGAGCCCAGCACCGTGTACAGGCCGAGGGCCGGGCCGAGCAGGGCCACCTGGATGCCGCCGCCGCGGGCCGGCGGCGGGGTGCCCTGCGCGGTGGCCCAGACGGCGGCGGCCAGGGCGAGGGTCAGGACCAGTGCGAGGACGGTGGCGAGCGCCCCGCCCTGCCACAGCGGGTCCCACAGGTCGCCGAACAGCCGCAGGGTCACATCGGCGGCGACCGCGAGCGCGAGGCCGCGCGCCACCCGCCCGCTGCCGTCCTCGGCGGCGGCGGCCAGCCGGCGCACCAGCAGGACGAGGGTGGCCAGCGCGACGGCGAGCGCCGCCCCGACGAGGGGGGCGACGCGCAGCGGCTCCGCGATGAGCAGGGTCCACAGCGCGGCCAGCGCGCCGAGGGCGGCGGGCAGGGCCCAGCGGGCGCCCAGCCACCACACCAGCGGCCCGGCCACGGCTGCGCCGGCCGCGGCCGGCAGCAGGGCGGGCAGGTCGGTGGGGGACGCCCCGACCACGGTCAGCGTCAGCCGCACGAGAGGAAGGGTGACCAGCGAGACCACGGCGGTGATCAGGGTGAGCGCGGTGGGCGTGGCCCGCGCGGTGGTAAAGGGCACCATGGCCGCTGACCCTAGCCGGTGCCGGAGGGGCCTCATCCCCCGAGGTCAGCCCCCGGGGGTCGGCCCCGGCGGCAGGGCCCGGCCCCGTCAACGGGGCGTGGCCCGCGGCCTGTCGGCCGTCCGCCGGGGTCGCGGGGGCGCGGGCGGTCCCCTCCCCGGGATGCGAGGCGGCCGCAATCGGCTTACGGTCGAGAAATGATACGCAACGTGTTCGGGGCCGTGCTCGCCGTCCTCGGGGCGGCAGCGGTCCTTCTCGGTGTTTTCCAGGACTGGTACGGGTCACGCACCGGCCGGTCGTTCCGGATCACTCAGCTCTTCACCGATGTGGGCATCACCGGGGACAAGGCGGCGCTGTTCAACGGCCTGTTCCTGGTGATGCTGGTGGCCGCGGTGATCGCGGCGCTGGCGCTGGTCTTCCGGTCGGGGTGGCTGGCGCTGCTCGCCGCCGTGCTGGTGCTCGGCTTCACCATCCTGTGGATGGTGCGGCAGTACCAGGTCGCCGACAGCCTCACCTTCGGCGAGGGCGGCCTCGGCTGGGGCTGGGCCAGCACCATGATCGGCGGTGTGCTGCTGCTGCTCTCGGCGGCGGCCATGTTCGGTGCCGGCCGCGAGGCGGCCGAGCACGGGCGGCACGCCCGGCCCCGGCGGGGCGGGTACGTGGAGCCCGAGCCCGGTCACGGCGAGGTCGTCGAAGGGCCGTGGGACACGGGCGAGGCGCCCCCGCCGCGCCCGCGGCGCCACCCCGGTGAGCCCGGTGAGCCCGGTGAGGGCGAGGACGGCCGGGGGCGGGACGCGGCCTAGGTGTATTGATCACGAGCGTTGTTGACAGTGGTCACAGTGGTCAGGGGTTGATCAAAGGCGAAGACCTCCGGTGTGGTGGAGGTGTCGA
>NZ_JBHWJL010000128.1:0-13532 GCF_042731495.1 Streptomyces sp. NPDC059853 | reverse complement strand
CTCCTGGGCCTCCTGGGAGAGCATGTAGTCGATGAAGGCGTACGCGCCCTCCAGGTTGGGGGCGCCCTCGGGGATCATCAGCCGGTTGGTCGCCATGTAACGGCCCTCGTTCGGCGGGATCCAGCCGATCGGCTGGCCGGAGGCCACCAGCGGCGGGACGAAGCCGATGATGGTCGGCACGGCCAGGATCTCGCCCTGGGTGATCAGGTTCGAGACCTCGGTGGTCGAGGTGTAGAACTGGAGCACGTCGGGCGCCCAGTCACCCATGGTGGTGAAGGCGGTGTCCACGTCGTAGGGGCCGCTGCCGTAGGCCTCGGCGATGCCGGAGACGGTCAGCTGGCCGGCGGTCGCCGAGATGTCGGGCAGCGCCACCTTGCCGGCGAGCGCGGGGTCCTCGAACAGCGACCACTCGGCGGCTTCCTCGGCGGTGATCTCGTCCGAGCGGTAGAGGATGCCGTTGAGCTGGTAGGTGTAGGCCGGTCCCGCGTAGGCGTCGTCCACGGCGAACTCGTTCAGCTCGGCGAGGTTGGGCACGTCGTCGGCGTCGAACCGCTGGAACAGGTCCTGTTCCTGGCCGAGGGCGGCGAAGGTGTCGGAGATCAGCATCACGTCCACGCCCGGGTTGCCGCCGGAGAGCTGGAGCTGGGTGAGGCGGTCGGCGTTGCTGCCGCTGTCGATCTCGACCTTGGCGCCGGTGGCCCGCTCGAAGGGCTCCACGATGTTGGTCTGGAAGTCCTCCACGCCGAACGGGAAGGTGCTGACCACGATGGTGGAGCCGGCCAGTTCGCCGCTCTCGCCGGATCCGGAGTCCGGGCCGGACCCGGAGCCGCAGGCGGTGAGGGTGAGCAGGGCCGCTGTGGTGCCGGCGGCGAGCACGCCGCCACGCAGCTTCGGTATTGCCATGATGTCCGTGAGCCTCGCTTTTCTGGTGGTGCGGGGTTGGTGCGGTGGAGCGGGTGGAGAGGTGCGGGACGGATCCGGGCCGGCCGTCCACGATTTCAGGCGCCGAGCGGCACCAGATGACCGGGGTCGGCGCTGACGGTGACCCGGCCACCGGGCAGCAGGGCCGGCAGGTCCCGGGAGTCGATGGCGTCGCGGCGGACCGAGGCGATCAGCGGCACGGTGGCGCCGGTGGCGTCCACCGCGTCGAGGGCGACCCGCAGGTCCACGCCCCGGTAGGCGATGGAGGTGACCGTCGCGGGAACGGCGGCGTCCCGGGCCGGGGCCGCGCCGTCACCGGCCGTCTCCCGGTGCTCGGCGTGCAGGGCGAGCAGTTCGGGGCGGACGGTCACCAGTCCCCGGCCGGGCAGTTCGAGGAAGTTCTGGTAGCCGAGGAACTCGGCCACGAACCGGTTGGCCGGGGCGGGGAACAGTTCGTCGGGCGGGCCTTCCTGCATCACCCGGCCGCCGTTCATCACCACCATCCGGTCGGACATCTCCAGCGCCTCCTCCTGGTCGTGGGTGACCAGGACGACGGTGAGGCCGGCCTCGGCCTGGATGCGGCGGATCTCGTCGCGCATCTGCACGCGCAGCCGGGCGTCGAGGTTGGACAGCGGCTCGTCCAGGAGCAGCAGCCGGGGGCGGATCACGATGGCGCGGGCGAGCGCGACGCGCTGCTGCTGGCCGCCGGAGAGTGCCTTGGGGCGGCGGTCGGCGAGGTGGCCGAGGCCGACCAGTTCGAGGGCCTCGGCGACCCGCCGGGCCCGCTCGGCGCGCGGGACCTTGCGCAGCTTGAGCCCGTAGCCGACGTTGTCGGCGACGCTCATGTGCGGGAACAGGGCGTAGGACTGGAAGACCATGCCCAGGCCCCGCTTCTCCGGCGGCGTGGCGGTGACGTCCTCGCCGCCGATGAAGATCTGTCCCTCGCTGGGGGCGAGGTAGCCGGCGAGCATCCGCAGCGAGGTGGTCTTGCCGCAGCCGCTGGGGCCGAGCAGCGTGGTCAGCTCGCCCTCGCGGATGGTCAGGTCGAGGCCGTCGACCGCGGTGAAGTCTCCGAAGTGGCGGCTGACCGCCACGAACTCGGCGGCGGTGGTCATCGGTTGATCCCTCCGAAGATGCGGGCGAAGCCGAGGATCCGCTCGGCGGCGAAGGCGAGTACGACGGTGCCGGCCAGCAGCAGCGTGGACATGGCGGCGACGATCGGGGTGTAGTTCTGCTGCACGTAGTCGAGCATGGTGACCGGCAGGGTGCGGAAGTCGCGGGACTGGAGCAGCAGCGAGATCGGCACGTTGTTGAACGAGGTGACGAAGCTCAGCAGCGCCGCCGAGATGATGCCGGGCCGCAGCACCGGCAGGGTCACCGTCCAGAAGGTGCGCCACGGCGAGGCGCCCAGGCCCCGGGAGGCGTCCTCCAGCGCGGGGTCGGCCAGCGCGAGCGAGGCGCCGGTGACCCGGACCGTGTAGGGCAGCAGGATCGCGGTGTGCCCGATGAGCAGGGTGCGGAAGTTGTCCAGTTCCAGGTGGATCATGAACTGCTGGAAGAGGGCGAGACCGACGACGAGTTCGGGCAGGATCAGCGGGGACAGGAACAGTCCCTCGACGACCGTCTTCCCCGGCAGCCGGCCGCGCATGATGGCGAGGGTGGCCGGGATGCCGATGCCCAGCGCGAGCACGGTGGAGATCAGGGCGAGCTGGAGGCTGGAGACCAGGGCCCGGGTGAACGGCTCGTAGGAGACGGCCGCCTCGAACCAGCGCAGCGAGAGGCCCTCGGGCGGGAAGGTGAGGGCGTCGCCGTCGGTGAACGCGGTGGCCACCACGAACAGGATGGGCACGATCATCACCACGTAGCCGAGGAAGGCCAGGGTGGCGGCGATGGGGCTGGAACGCTTCATCGGGAGACCGCCTTCGCCCGGGTGATTGCGGTGGACAGGCTGTAGACGACGAGCACCAGCACGGTCATGATCAGGGCGGTCGCGGACGCGGCGGCCCAGTCGAGGCTGACGCCGGAGTACCGGAAGAGCTGGGTGGCGAGCATCGTCTGCCGGGAGCCGCCCAGCAGGTACGGCGTGGTGTAGGCGGTGACGGCGCCGGCGAACACGAGGGTGGCCGCCATGGCGATGCCGGGCATCGACAGCGGGATGGTGACGCTCCACAGGGTGCGCATGCGCCCGGCGCCGAGGCCGCGGGCCGCCTCGTCGAGGTTGGCGTCGACCTGGGCGACGGCCGAGTAGCAGGTGATGATGGCCAGCGGCAGGAAGAGCTGGGTGAGGCCGAGCACGACGGCGAGTTCGGTGTAGAGGAGCTGGGGCGCGGGGTCGGCGAGTCCCAGGGCCTCGATGGTCTGCCCGACGACGCCGTTGCGGCCGAGGACGACCAGCCAGCCGTAGGTGCGCACGACGTTGCTCAGCAGGAGCGGGAAGATCGCGAGGGCGAGCAGCACCCCGGCCCAGCGGGAGCGGGAGCGGGCGAGCAGATAGGCGGTGGGGAAGCCGAGGGCGAGGCAGAGCCCGGTGACGGTCAGGCCGACGCGCAGGGTCCGCCAGATGATGGTGAGGTCGTAGGGGTCGCTGAGCATGCGGCCGAGCCGGTCGAAGACCTCGCCCGTGGAGACCCTCGGCGGCGACAGCAGCATGGTCAGCGCGGGTATCACCACGCCCGCGACCAGCAGGACGAGCCCGGGGAGCAGCAGCACCAGCGCGATGCGGCGCGAACGGATCATGTGGTTTCTCGGTGGGTTCTCTCGGTGGTACGGGGCGGTTCTCGACCGGCGCCACAACGGTGGGGTGGGGGTGGTGGTGTCTGCGACGGCCCAACGCAACCGGTTGCGCAATCGGTTGTGCAACCGGTTGTGGTGACAGTAGTGTCCGACTGCGGAACTTCTCCAGCGGTGCTCCCTAACGATATGTAAATGTTGCAGACGCCCGCGTAACTCTGTGTAATATTCCTTCAGGTCACCGTGACGGTGCCGGATCGCTATGGGGGTCGTGTGCCAACGCTGGACGATGTCGCCCGGCTCGCGGGAGTCTCCAAGTCCACGGCTTCCCGGGCGCTGGGCCGGCCCGCGCTCGTGGCGCCCGAAACCGCCGTGCGGGTCCGCGAAGTGACCGAGCGGCTCGGTTTCGTGCCCAACCGCGCGGCCTCCGCCCTTGCCCGGGGCCGTACCGGAGTGGTGGCCGTCGTGGTCCCCACCCTGGAGAACGCCTTCTTCCCCCCGATCGTCGGCGGGGCCCAGCAACGCGCCGCCGACAGCGGGCTTCAGCTCACCGTGGTGGTCAACGGCCTGGAGACGGACGCCGACGTGGCGGCGCTGGCCAGACTCTCGGCCCAGGTCGACGGGTTCCTGCTGACCGCGCCGCGCGGCTCGGACGCCCAGGTGGCGGCCTCCTGCGGATACAAACCGGCCGTGTTGATCGACCGCGAACTCCCCGGCGTGCCCTCGGTGGTGGCCGACACCGCCACCGCCTTCGCGGCGGTGGCCCGGCACTTCGTCGAGCGCGGCCACCGGCACATCGCCCTGGTCGGCGGCACGGACCGCTCCTGGCAGAACGGCCGCCGGATGGCGGCGGTGCGCGCCGTCACCGAGGAGACCTCGGCGGTGCTGACCGCCTTCGGCCCGCTGCCGCCCACCTTCGGGGCCGGTACCCGGATAGCCCCCGCGGTGGCGACCTGCGGCGCGACCGCCGTCATCCCGTACGCCACCGCGCTCGGCCTCGGCATCGTCTTCACCCTCGGCGCCCGCGGCATCCGGATCCCCGACGACATGGCGGTCACCATCGAACGCCCGGTGGCCGACGCGCTCGGCTTCTCCGCCATGCCCTCCATCGACGTCGACGGCGCCCACCTGGGCGGCACCGCCATGGACGTGCTGCGCACCCACATGACCACCGATCGCGCCGTCCCGCCCCCGCCGCCCGCCCGGCTGCGGCTGTCCGTCCCGGTGGTGCTGCCCTGATCCCGCCGATTGTGGCCGGGTAACGACCAACCGAAACCAACCCCTCCGGTTCCGGGCTACCTTCCCTGGCGTTCACGCAGTCCTGCCCGGGAGGTTCGTTGAAAGCACGGAAGTCGAGAACGATCGCGGTGGCCCTCGCCGCGGGGACGGTACTGGCGCTGACCGCCGGCCCCACCGGCGCCGTGGCGCCGTCCACCCCGCCCGGCGCCGCCGCGGGCACCACCCTCACCCTGATCACCGGTGACCGGGTGCTGCTGGACAGCACCGGTGCGGTGAGCGCCGTCCAGCGCGGCGAGGGACGCGAGCACATACCCATACGCGTGGCGCAGCACGGCGGCTCCACCCAGGTCGTGCCCTTCGACGCGGAGGCGCTGATCGCCGAAGGGACGCTGGACGCCGCGCTGTTCGACGTCGGCGAGCTGACCCGGGACGCGTACCGCTCCTTCGACGGCACCCCGCTCATCGTCTCCTACGAGGACGGCTCCCGGGCCGTGACGGACACCCTGCACGCCAGCGACGGCATCGAGGTCCGGGCCCGGCTGGACGCCGCGTCGGCCGACGCGCTCACCGTGGAGGACGAGAGCACCACCACCCTCTGGGAGACCGTGACGCAATCCGGTCCCGGTCCCGAGGACACCCTCTCCCCCACCGCCGCCCCCGGCATCAAGGCCGTCTCGCTGGACCGGGTGCGCGAGCCGAGCCTGGAGCACAGCACCGGGCAGATCGGCGCCGGCACCGCCTGGGAGACGGGGTACGACGGCAGCGGGGTGACCATCGCCGTCCTGGACACCGGAATCGACGCCGAGCACGGCGACTTCGACGACCGGATCCGGGACAGCGCCAACTTCACCGACGAGGACGGCACCGCCGACGCCGAGGGCCACGGCACCCATGTGGCCTCCACGGCCGCCGGGTCGGGCGACCGCTCGGGCGGCACGTACCGGGGTGTCGCGCCCGGCGCCGACCTGCTGATCGGCAAGGTCCTCGGCGAGCGCGGCGGTCTTGACTCGTGGATCATCGCCGGCATGGAGTGGGCCGTCGAGGAGGGCGCCGACATCGTCAACATGAGCCTCGGCGCCACCGCCTGGCCCGGGCACGACCCGCTGGTGGAGGCCGTCGACCAGCTCTCCGAGGCGAACGAGGACGTGCTCTTCGTCATCGCCGCCGGCAACGAGGGCCCGGACGAGGAGACCGTGGGCTCCCCCGGCATCGCCGCCGATGCCCTCACCGTCGGCGCCGTGGACCGCGACGACACCGTCGCCGGCTTCTCCTCGGCCGGCCCGGTGCCCGAGCGCGACGGCGCGCTCAAGCCGGACCTCTCCGCACCGGGTGTGGAGATCGTGGCGGCCCTCTCCTCCGGCAGTGAGGCGGAGCTCACCGGGACACCGGTGACCGACGGGTACGTCGGACTCTCCGGCACCTCGATGGCCACCCCGCACGTCGCGGGCGCCGCCGCCCTGCTGCGCCAGCGGCACCCGGAGCTGACCGGCGCGGAACTCAAGAGCACGCTCGTCGGCTCGGCCACCGCCATCGACGCCGCCCCGGCCCGCACCGGCACCGGCCGCCTCGACATCGCGCGCGCCCTCGACCAGACGCTCACCGCCGGATCGGCCGCGCTCGACTTCGGCACGGTGCCCTTCCCGTACGGCGGCGCCGACCGCATCACCCGGGAGATCACCTACCGCAACACCGGGGACCAGGATCTGACGCTGGATCTCGACCTGTCCGGCGGCGCCCCGGAGAAGCTGTTCACCCTCGGCGCCGACACGGTGACCGTACCCGCCGGCGGCACGGCCACCGTCGAGGTCACCGCCGACCCGTCGACGGTCCCCGCCTCGGCGGCCGGCCACTACGGTCTCGTGGTCACCGGTACCGCGGGAGACCAGCGGATCCGTACGGCCGGGTCCCTCACCCTGGAACCCGAACTGATCGACATCACCGTCGAGATCACCGACCGGGACGGCAACCCGGCCGACGGTGCCCGGCTGTTCGTCGTCGGGGACCAGGACGGCTTCAACGTGCTGAGCGAGGACGGCGTCGCCACCGGGCAGGTGCGGGCCGGCGACTACCTCGTCGAGGTCCTCGCCCCGAGCCCCTGGGACGCGGGCCCCGACGACGCGCGCACCGACTGGGCGCTGGCCCCGGTGATGACACTCGACGCCGCCACCACGCTCCAGGTGGACCTGCGCGAGACCGAGTCGCTGGACTTCACCGCGCCCGATCCGGCGGCCGTGCCGAACGAACTCGCCACCGCCTACGCCACCCCCGACTCCGGTTTCTGGATGTGGTACTTCGGCGCGCCGCGGGACGGCGTCGGCTCCCTGGCGATCCCCGGCGCGGGGCACGACGGGTTCAGCCTGTCGCTGGCCTCCTTCCACACCGGGCCGGACGGCGAGCAGTACCACGGGTACCGCGCGCTCACCGGCCCCTTCCCGACCGGCCTGGCCAACCATCCGACGCCGGCGGACGTCGCCGAGGTCACCGCGGAGGCCGGTACCCGGCTGCCCGGCTCCACCGGCTACGTCGGCGCCGTCTCCCCCGGCTTCGGGCTCGGCCTCGGGGCCGACACCGAGCTGCCCGGCAGTGTCGCGCTGTACCTCCAGTCCGGCGTCCCGTGGGGCATCACCGCCTCGCAGTACGACGCGGACGGGATGCTGGCGCAGACCGCACGCGACGCGCAGCGGGAGTTCGCCCCGGGCCAGGAGCACACCGTCACCCTCAACTCCGGTGTCTTCGGGCCCGCCCACCCCGCCGGTGCGGCGTTCGTCCGTGACGGGAACCTGCTGTGGGGCCAGCTGTCCTTCTTCGTCCCGGGCAGCGCCGAGGACGGCTGGGGCGAAGCGCTCCAGGGCCGTACCCGGGTCTACCGCGACGGCGAACTGGTGCGCGACCTCGCCGGACACGCCGGCTACCTGGCCTTCGGGCTGCCCGCCGGTGAGGCCGAGTACCGGATCGTCTCGACCGCCTCGCGCGCCGACCTCGGATACACCGACGTCTCCACCGAGGTGACGGTCGATCACACCTTCCGCTCGGACACCACCACCGGTCCCGAGCCGGTCACCGGCCCGCTGGCCGTGCGCTACGCCCCGGAGCTGGCCGCGGACAACACCGCCCCGGGCGGCACGGCCGGGTTCCCCGTCCCGCTGTCGGTGCAGGGCGGCACGGCGGCGTCCCTGACCGTCGAGGTGTCGGTGGACGGCGGCGGAAGCTGGCACACCGTCCACGACGGCGCCGGTGACATCGGGGCGGTCGCGGTGGACAACCCGCCCGCCGGCGGCTCGGTGTCGCTGCGTGCCACCGCCGTCGACCCGGACGGCCACCGCACCGTCCAGACCATCGTCGACGCCTACCGCACCCGCTGACGGGGCCCCGCGCCGCGCGGGGCCATTGGGAGGAGAGGAACGGCCCCGGCGGCCTGTCGGCCGGGGCCGTTCCGGCGTGCCTGGCACCGTGCGGTGGGGCGGGCGAGGGACACGGACCGGGAGCGGACGAGGGAGTCGGATGCAGATCGGATACAAGCTGGCGGCCGAGGGGTACGGCCCGGCGGAACTGGTGCGGCAGGCGGTGCTCGCCGAGCGGGCCGGATTCGATTTCGTGGAGATCAGCGACCACTACCATCCCTGGCTGGACAACCAGGGCCACTCGCCGTTCGCCTGGACGGTGCTGGGCGCGATCGCCGCGCGGACCGAGCGGATCGGTCTGGCGACCGGGGTCACCTGCCCCACCGTCCGCTACCACCCGGCGATCATCGCGCAGGCCGCCGCCACGCTGGCGCTGCTGTCCGAGGGCCGGTTCACGCTCGGCGTCGGCTCCGGTGAGCGGCTGAACGAGCACGTCGTGGGCCGGGGTTTCCCCGACTCGGTGCGGGTCAGGCACGAGATGCTGCGCGAGGCGCTGGAGATCATCCGGCTGCTGTGGCAGGGCGGATACCGCTCGTACGAGGGCCGGCATCTGCGGCTTGAGGACGCCCGGGTGTTCGATCTGCCGTCGAGCCCGCCGCTGCTCGCGGTGGCCGCCGGGGGCGAACGGGCCGCCCGGATCGCGGCGGAGCTGGGCGACGGGCTGTTCGCGACCGAGGCCCGCGAGGACCTGGTCCGCCACTACCGGGAGGCGGGCGGCGGCGGTCCGCGCTACGTCGAGGTGCCGATGGCGTGGGCCCCCGACGAGGACACGGCGGTGCGGGCCGCGCTGGACACCAGCCGGTGGGCGCTCACCGGCTGGAAGGTGATGAGCGAACTCCCCAACCCGGTGAACTTCGCCGCGGCCTCCGCCACCGTGCGGGAGGAGGACATCCGCGGGCACTTCGCCTGCGGCCCCGACGCGGCCCGGTACATCGAGGTGGTCCGCCCGTTCGTCGACGCGGGCTACGACCGTCTGGTGATGCAGAACGCGGGCCCGGACCCGGACGGCTTCATCGAGTTCTTCCGCACCGAACTGGACGACCGCATCCGCTCACTGCACCCGGCCGGCTGACCCCCGGCCGGTCAGCGGCCGCCGAGCGCCGCCCGCAGCCTGGCCCCGAGAGCGGCCGTCTCCTCCCGGGTCACCGGCAGGACGCCGTTCTCGGTCATCAGCGCGTGGAACTGCTGCTGCCGGTACGGGGTGCCGGGCGGCAGCCCGGCGACGTGCCAGTGCAGATGGGCGTTCCCCTGGGCGCTGCCCAGCGAGAGCAGATACGTGCGCTCCGGGCGGAACACCGCCTCGACGGCCGGCGCCACCACTCCCTTCCGCTGCCCGGTCGCGGATCGTCCCGCACCGGAGTATGCCCGGTGCCCGGCGGTCCCGAAGAGGCCGCCACGCACCGGGCCGGGAGGTCAGCCGGTGAACAACTGCGTCGCCTTGCGGGCCAGTTCGTACAGGCCCCAGGCCAGGGGGATGCCCACCCACAACCAGGAGAAGACGATCAGCGCCCGCCGGCCGGGTGGGGTGGCCGGGGGGTCGTGCGGGTCAGGGCCGGCGGCTGTCCGTGCCATGGGCGGCCTCCTTCGGTGCGGGCGGGGCGGCGGGGGCGGGCAGGTGGTGGCGCGGATGGACCGGGCGGACCAGTTCGTTGGCGAGGAACCCGATCACCAGCAGCCCGATCATGATGGCCAGGGACAGGGCGTACAGGTCGGGGCCGTCCTTGCCGGCCGCCGCCTCGCGGTCGGCGAGCCAGTTGACGATGAGCGGGCCCAGGACGCCCGCGGTGGACCAGGCGGTGAGCAGCCGGCCGTGGATGGCGCCGACCTGGTAGGTGCCGAAGAGGTCCTTGAGGTAGGCGGGGATGGTGGCGAAGCCGCCGCCGTAGAAGGAGAGGATCACCAGGGCGCAGATCACGAAGACCGGCTTGGACGTGCCGCCGAACAGCGCGATCAGCAGGTACATGACCGCACCGGCGCCCAGGTAGACGCGGTAGACGTTCTTGCGGCCGATGAGGTCGGAGGTGGCCGACCAGCCGAGGCGTCCGGCCATGTTGGCGGCGGAGAGCAGCGCCACGAAGCCGGCCGCGGCGGAGGCGGTGACCGGGGCGCTGGAGGTCGCGAAGAAGTCGGTGATCATCGGCGCGGCCTTCTCCAGGATGCCGATGCCGGCCGTGACGTTCATGCACAGCACCACCCACAGACACCAGAACTGCGGGGTGCGGACGGCGCTGCGGGCCGAGACCCGGAGGTCGCCGCCGGTGCCGGGTCCGGCCGGGGAAGGTGCGCCGGCGGGCGCGGGGCGGGGGCGCGGCACCCGGATCAGCAGCACGCCGAGCGTCATGAAGACGGCGTACGTCAGCCCGTGCACGAGGAAGGCGAGAGCGATGCCGGTGTGGTCCGCGCCGAAGGAGTCGAGCATCCGGGCCGACCAGGGCGAGGCGATCAGCGCGCCGCCGCCGAATCCCATGATGGCGATGCCGGTGGCCAGTCCCGGCCGGTCGGGGAACCACTTGATGAGGGTGGAGACCGGGGAGATGTAGCCGATGCCGAGGCCGATGCCGCCGACCACTCCGTAGCCGAACACGATCAGCCAGTACTGGGAGGTGGCGGCGCCGAGGGCGGAGAGCAGGAAGCCGGAGGAGAAGCAGACCAGGGCGACGGTCATCGCCCAGCGCGGGCCGTGGCGTTCGACCAGCGTGCCGCCGAACGCGGCCGACAGGCCCAGCATCACGATGCCGAGTTGGAAGGGCAGCGCGCTCTGCGTGCCGCTGAGGCCGAGGGCGGATTCGAGGGGCGGCTTGAAGACGCTCCAGGCGTAGGCCTGGCCGATCGAGAGATGGACGGACAGTGCGGCCGGGGGAACGAGCCAGCGGCTCCAGCCGGGTGGGGCGACGGGGGCGCTCATGGGGCGCAACGGTAGGAACCCGTGGGGCGGTTGGGAAGAGCCTCGACGGTACGGACTCCCTCCGTGGCGGCGCGGCTACCGTGCCGCCGCCCGGCGGATCCCGTACACCGCCGCCCCGAGCGCGAGAACCGCCGTGCCGGTGAGGACGGAGGCCGCGGGCAGCGCGCACGCCAGCAGCAGGCAGCCGGCCAGGCCGAGGACGGGGACGGCCCGGGGCGGCCGGCCCTCGTGCGCGGTGAGGGTGAGGGCGGAGGCGTTGGCGACCGCGTAGTAGACGAGGACGGCGAAGGAGGAGAAGCCGATGACGCCGCGCACGTCGGCCGTCGCGGCGAGCACCGCGACGACGGCGCCGACGCACACCTCCGCCCGGTGCGGGACCCGGAAGCGGGGGTGCACGGCGGCGAGGACGTGCGGCAGGTGGTGGTCGCGCGCCATGGCGAGGGTGGTGCGCGAGACACCGAGGATGAGGGCGAGGAGCGAGCCGAGCGCGGCCACCGTGGCGCCGACGCGTACCACCGGGGCCAGCCGGTCGGCTCCGGCGGCGTGGACCGCCTCGGTGAGGGGCGCGGTGGACTCGGCGAGGGCGGCCGGGCCCAGCACCGCGAGGACGGCGACGGCCACGGCCGCGTAGAGGGCCAGGGTGATGCCGAGGGCGAGCGGGACGGCGCGCGGGATGGTGCGGGCCGGGTCGCGCACCTCTTCGCCCAGGGTGGCGATGCGCGCGTACCCGGCGAACGCGAAGAACAGCAGACCGGCCGCCTGGAGTACGCCCGCGGCGCCGGTGTCCGTGCCGGGGGCGAGCCGCGCGGTGTCGGCGCCGGAGGAGGTGAGGGCCGCGATGACGACGGCGAGCAGCACGGCCAGGACGAACGCCACGATCGCCCGGGTCAGCAGGGCGGACTTCCGTACGCCCGCGTAGTTGACGGCGGTCAGCAGCACGACGGCGGCGACCGCGACGGCGCGTTCCTGTCCCGGCCAGGCGTAGGCGCCGACGGTGAGGGCCATGGCGGCGCACGAGGCGGTCTTGCCGACCACGAACCCCCAGCCGGCCAGATGGCCCCAGAACGCGCCCAGCCGTTCCCTGCCGTAGACGTAGGTGCCGCCGGAGGCCGGGTAGCGGGCGGCGAGCCGGGCGGAGGAGGTGGCGTTGCAGTAGGCGACCACGGCGGCCAGGGCGAGGGCGATCAGCAGCCCGGAGCCCGCCGCCCGCGCGGCCGGGGCGAGCGCGGCGAAGATGCCGGCGCCGATCATCGAGCCGAGGCCGATGACCACGGCGTCCGTCGTGCCCAGGCGTCGCCGCAGGGCGTCGGGTGTGTCGCGGGGGTGCGGTGCTGGGCTCATGGACCGGCCTTTCGACGGCGTGCTCGCAGGCCATTACACCGTTCCCGCGACGTGGCCGGGGGAGCGGCCCCGGGAGCCCGTGGCGCCATGGAGATTCCGCCCGAACCGGTCCTATAGTGACGGCCCGTCAGGAGATCAGGGGCCGGAAGGACTCACCATGGGGCGCATCACGGTCGGCAGTGAGAACAGCACCGATATCGCACTGCACTACGACGACAAGGGGGCGGGACAACCCGTCGTCCTCATCCACGGCTTTCCGCTGGACGGCACTTCCTGGGAGGGCCAGGTACCGGCGCTGCTGGCGGCCGGGCACCGGGTCATCACCTACGACCGGCGCGGTTTCGGCCGGTCGAGCCACCCCGCGACCGGCTACGACTACGACACCTTCGCCGCCGACCTGCACAGCCTGATGGAGGCCCTGGACCTGCGCGAGGCGGTCCTGGCCGGCTTCTCGATGGGCACCGGCGAGGTGGCCCGCTATCTGTCCCTGCACGGCTCGGCGCGGGTCGCGAAGGCGGTGTTCCTGGGGTCTCTCGAACCCTTCCTGGCCGTGACGGACGACAACCCGGACGGCGCGGCGCCCATGTCGTTCTTCGAGGGCATCTCCGAAACCGTCAAGAAGGACCGCTACGCCTACTTCACCAGCTTCTACCAGGACTTCTTCAACCTCGACGAGAACCTGGGCAGCCGCATCAGCGAGGAAGCCGTACGCAACGCCTGGAACATCGCGGCCGGTTCGGGCGCCATCGCCTCGGCCGCCGCTCCCCTCACCTGGCCCACGGACTTCCGCGCCGACATCACGCGCATCGACGTGCCCGCCCTGATCGTGCACGGGACCGCCGACCGCATCCTCCCGATCGACGCCACCGGCCGCCGCTTCGCCCAGGCCCTGCCCAGCGCGCGTTACGCCGAGATCGAGGGCGCACCGCACGGGATGCTCACCACCCACACCGCCGAGGTCAACGACATCCTCCTGGAGTTCCTGCGCGGCTGAC
>NZ_JBHWJL010000127.1:8244-13649 GCF_042731495.1 Streptomyces sp. NPDC059853 | reverse complement strand
GTAGTGGTACGAGGCGAGCACGCCCGAGGGCAGGGGTCGGCTGTTTCTCACGGGGTCTACCCTCACGTCCCTCGTCGCAGTGTCGTTCCCGCCGCGTACAGCAGGCCGCTCTTGGTGGGTTTCGGCGCGGACGCCAGGACGTCGTAACCGGCGTCGGCGATGGCCTGGGCCGCCGCCCTGCCGCCGCCGACGAATCCGGCGAGCAGCAGCCTCAGCCGCCCGTGGACGCTGCCCACCAGGGGGGCGCCCTCATCGAGCAGCCTACGTGCCCGTTCGGTCGCGCAGGCCACCAGGGTGCGGACCGAGGCGTTCGCGGTGGGGGCGGCGAGGTCGGCCTCGGAGACGTGGAAGCGCCGCATGTCCTCCTGCGGGAGGTAGATGCGGTCGCGGGCGAGGTCCTCGGCGACGTCCTGGATGTGCTCGATGAGCTGGAGCGCGGTGCAGACGGCGTCGGAGCGGCGGACGCGTTCGGGGGTGGCGGTGCCGGTGACGGCGAGGACGAGCCGGCCGACGGGGTTGGCGGAGTAGGTGCAGTAGCCGAGCAGCTGCTGGTGGTCGGCGTAGCGGGTGACACGCTGGTCGATCCGGTTGGCCTCGATGAGGTCGAGGAACGGCCGGGGGGTGAGGGAGCTGCGGCGCACGGTGGGGATGAGGGCGCGTACGAGCGGATGGCGGGGCGGGGCGCCGCCGTGGGCGCTGGTGAAGACGCGGTGCAGGTCGGCTTCGAGGGCGTCCAGCATGGGCAGCGGCTCGTCGGCCTGTGCCGGGTCGACGCCGAGGGCGCGGGCGTCGGCGCCGCCGGGGGTGAGGTCGCGGTCGCCGATGTCGTCGACGAGGCGGGCGTAGCCGTAGAGGGCCATCAGGTCCTCGCGCCAGGCGCGGGGGACGAAGGCGGGGGCCACGGGGAAGTTCTCACGGGCGGCTTTGGAGAGTACGGCCCGGGTGGGCTCGTCGGTGGCCGGTGCCGTCGTCATATCCGTCTTTCTACCGTGGGGTGCGCACGGGGACGGCCCCGGACACGCGGTCCGGGGCCGTGCCGGGCGTTACTTGCCGGTCTCTTCCTCGTAGGCCTTCATGACCTGTTCGGTGGGGCCGTCCATGACGAGTTCGCCCTTCTCCAGCCACAGCACCCGGTCGCAGGTGGACCGGATGGACTTGTTGTTGTGGCTGACGAGGAAGACGGTGCCCGCCTCCTTGCGCAGCTCGCGGATGCGGGCCTCGGAGCGGCGCTGGAACTTCTTGTCACCGGTGGCGAGGGCCTCGTCGATCATCAGGACGTCGTGGTCCTTGGCGGCGGCGATGGAGAACCGCAGCCGGGCGGCCATGCCCGAGGAGTAGGTGCGCATGGGCAGGCTGATGAAGTCGCCCTTGTCGTTGATCCCGGAGAAGTCGACGATGTCCTGGTAGCGCTCCTTGATCTGCTCCCGGGTCATGCCCATGGCCAGTCCGCCGAGCACCACATTGCGCTCACCGGTGAGGTCGTTCATCAGGGCGGCGTTGACGCCGAGCAGGGAGGGCTGGCCGTCGGTGTACACCTTGCCGCGCTCGGTGGGCAGCAGCCCGGCGATGGCGCGCAGCAGGGTGGACTTCCCGGAACCGTTGGAGCCGATCAGGCCGATGGCCTCGCCGCGGTAGGCGGTGAAGGTCACCCCGCGCACGGCGTGCACCTCGCGGACCCGCGCGGACGATTCGCGGCGGATGATGCGGCGCAGCGCGGCGGTGGCGTTGCCCTTGCTGCGCCCGCCGTAGACGCGGTAGACGATGTGCACGTCGTCCGCGATGACGGTGGGGACCCGCTCCAGCTCGTCCGCCGGGAGGGGGGATGTCTGCTCAGCCACGGCCATACCGCTCCTCCGCCTTCCAGAAGTACACGAAGCCCCCGATGCCGATCAGCAGGGCCCAGCCCAGGGCGTAGGCCCAGGTGAGACCCGGTACGCCACTGTACTGCGGGGTGTCGATCATGGCGTAGCGGATGAGGTCCATGTAGACGGCGGCCGGGTTGGCCTCCAGGACGTCGGCGACCCACACGGGGATGGAACTGCGCTCCTCGATCATCGCGCGCAGCGGGAACATCACACCCGAGGCGTACATCCAGGTGCGCAGCACGAACGGCATCAGCTGGGCCATGTCCGGGGTGTGGCTGCCCAGCCGGGCGAAGATCATGGCAAGCCCGGCGTTGAAGACGAACTGGAGCAGCAGCGCCGGGACGATCAGCAGCCAGGTCCACACCGGGTAGTGCCCGAAACCGATGGTGATCGCCGCGAGCACGATCATCGAGTAGAGCAGTTGCTGGAGCTGCTGGAGGGAGAAGGCGATCGGAAGGGAGGCCCGGGGGAAGTGCAGCGCACGGACCATGCCAAGATTGCCCGAGATGGACTTGACTCCCGACATCACCGAATTCTGGGTGAAGGCGAAGACGAACACGCCTGCCACCAGAAAGGGCACATAGTCCTGGTTGTCCATGCCGCCCCGGGCACCCAGGATCACGCCGAAGATCAGGAAGTACACCAGGGCGTTCAGCAGGGGCGTGGCCACCTGCCAGAGCTGGCCGAGTTTCGCCTGGCTGTACTGGGCGGCGAGCTTGGCCCGGGAGAAGGCGGTGATGAAATGTCGCCTGGCCCACAGCTGCCGTACGTAGGCGGGCAGGGAGGGCCTGGCGCCGCTGACGGACAGACCGTGTCTGGCCGCCAGTTCTGCCAGCGGAACGGCGCGTGGGGGCGCGCTGGCGCGCGTGGTCTCACTCAACGTTGAAACTTTCGTCCTCGCAGGGCACAGCCGTATGGGTTCCGGGGGTGAGCCGGCCCCTGGATGGTCTCAGACCCGAGCTTGTCAGATGACGGGAGGTCGGCCCAGCCGGGTCAGCCGCCATACCGTACGCCACCGCATCGGGCGGCGGGAGCCCGCGGGGGTGCGCCAGCCCTCGGCGAATCCGCCGAACCATGCCTTGAGCGCCGTCCACGAGGGGCGGCGCAGCAGGGTGAGCAGCATCCAGACGCCGAGGTAGACCGGGATCAGGGGCAGCGGCAGATTGCGCCGGGCCAGCCAGACCCGGTTCCTGGCCACCATCCGGTGGTAGTGCGTGTGCCGGGAGGGGGCGGTGGTGGGGTGGTGCATCACCAGGTCGGCGCGGTAGTCGATCTGCCAGCCCGCGTCCAGGGCCCGCCAGGCCAGGTCGGTCTCCTCGTGGGCGTAGAAGAAGTCGTCCGGGAGCCCGCCGACCTGGGCGAAGACCTCGGTGCGGACCGCGTTGGCGCCGCCGAGGAAGGTGGTGACGCGCGAGGAGCGCAGCGGGTCGGAGGCCCGCAGCCGGGGGACGTGGCGCCGCTGGGTGACGCCGGTGTCCGGGTCGGCGATGCGGAAGCTGATGATGCCCAGGCGCGGGTCGGCGGCGAACGCCTCGCGCACCGCCTCGGCGACCCCGGTGTCCGGCAGGTGCCCGTCGTCGTCGAGGAACAGCAGGATGTCGACGTCGCGCCCGGCGGGGCCGAAGGCCTCGATGCCGACGTTGCGCCCGCCGGGGATGCCGAGGTTCTCCGGGAGTTCGACGCTCTCCACGCCCTCGGGCAGTTCGGGGACGGGGGCGCCGTTGCCGACGACCACGGTCCGCACGGCGGCGCCGTCCTGCCGGGCGACCGAGTCGAGGAGGGCGCGCAGCTCGGCGGGCC
This sequence comes from Streptomyces sp. NPDC059853, assembly GCF_042731495.1. Taxonomy (NCBI): domain Bacteria; kingdom Bacillati; phylum Actinomycetota; class Actinomycetes; order Kitasatosporales; family Streptomycetaceae; genus Streptomyces; species Streptomyces sp. NPDC059853. The sequence continues at coordinate 9,984 of NZ_JBHWJL010000127.1, read as the reverse complement.
GGGTGCCCATGGTGATGATCACCGCACCGACGGTGAGCCGCGCGGTGTCCACGGCGGTCACCGGAGCCTGCTGGAGGCCAGGATGGACACCAGGTGCAGCAGGGTCTGGACGACGGCGATCGCGGCCAGGAGGGCCACCCCGAGCCGGGTGAAGAACAGGTCGCCGCGCACCAGGTCGAGGATCGCGACGGCCAGGATGAGCAGCGAGGCCTCGACGCCGCCGACCAGCCGGTGGAACTTGAGCGCGGCGGCGGCCTTGCGGGCCAGGGCGAGTCCGGAGGAGCGGGGGGTGGCGGCCTCGTCCTTGACGGCGGGCAGTCCGCTGCGGGCGCGGGCCACGTCCACCAGGTCGGTCTCGGCCTTGATCAGGATGGCGCCGAGGGCGGCGACGGTGCCGATGAAGGCCCACAGCCAGTTGGCGGCCGGGCCCTCGACGGCGAAGACGTCGGCGGCCCGTACCCCGAAGCCGACCAGCAGCGCGGCCTCGGCCAGGTAATGGCCGACCCGGTCGAGGTAGACGCCGGTGATGGAGGTGGTGGAGCGCCAGCGGGCGACCTCGCCGTCCACGCAGTCCAGCAGCAGGTACAGCTGGATGAGCAGGGCGGCCAGGATCGCCCCGGCGATGCCGGGAACCAGCAGGACGCCGCCGGCGGCGATGCCGGCGAGGACCATGAGGTACGTCAGCTGGTTGGGGGTTATCCGGGTGTTGACCAGGTGCCGGGTCCAGCGCAGCGAGATCTCCCGCATGTACAGGCGCCCGGCCCAGTGCTCCCCGCTGCGCCGGTCCTTGACCCCTGCGGGGTGCACGACCGGGCGGAGTTCAGCTACTGATGGTTTTGACATAGTCGGCGTAACGGTCCCGGATCTCGTCGGTGGTCAGGTCGAGGTGTTCGAGGATGGTGAAGCGGCCGGGCCGGGTCTGTGGAGCGAACTCCACGGCCCGGACGAACTCTTCGGTGCTGAACCCGATCTCGTCGGGGAGGACGGGCAGCCCGTGCCGCCGCAGCACCTCGGCGATCAGCAGGCTCTCCTCGGCGGCGCCGCGCAGGTGCATGGCGAAGGCGGCGCCGAGGCCCACCTGTTCGCCGTGCGGCGCGGACCGGCCGGGGTAGAGCAGGTCGAGGGCGTGCGAGATCTCGTGGCAGGCGCCGGAGGAGGGCCGGCTGTGCCCGGCGATCGACATGGCGATGCCGGAGAGCACCAGGCCCTCGGAGAGGACGGTGAGGAAGCCGTCGTCGTCGCACCCGGCGGGGTGCCGCAGCACGGCCTGTCCGGCCTGCCGGGCCATGGCGGCGGCGAGTCCGTCGATCTGCTCGCCGGTCTCGCGGTGGGCCAGTTCCCAGTCGGCGATGGCGGAGATGTTGGAGAGGGCGTCGCCGATACCGGAGCGCACGAAGCGCACCGGGGCGTCCCGGATGACGTCGAGGTCCACGACGATGGCGATGGGGGTGGGCACCCCGTAGGAGCCGCGCCCCGCGTCGTTGTCGAGCGTGGAGATCGGGGAGCACAGGCCGTCGTGGGCGAGGTTGGTGGCGACCGCCACCATGGGGAGGCCGACCCGGGCGGAGGCGTACTTGGCCGCGTCGATGATCTTGCCGCCGCCGAGTCCGACGACGGCGTCGTAGTGGCCGGCCTTTATGGCGTCGCCCAGCGCCACGGCGGCGTCCAGGGTGCCCCCGGCCACCTCGTACCAGTCGGCGCCCGGCAGGTCGGCCTCCAAGCGGGCGCGCAGGGCGGCGC
>NZ_JBHWJL010000127.1:0-8234 GCF_042731495.1 Streptomyces sp. NPDC059853 | reverse complement strand
ACCGCGAGCCGACCGGACGGGGAGACCCGCTGGTCGGCGAGGAGGCCGGCGAGGTTGTCCAGGGCGCCGGCCCGGATGTCGACGGAGACGGGCGAGGGGATCAGCCGGGTCAGTAGCGGCATGCGATCTCCCGTCCGCGCGCCAGATCCTCGTGGTTGTCGATCTCGACCCAGCTGACCTCGCCGATGGGCGTGGTGGAGACGGTGAGGCCCCGGTCGGCCAGTTCCTGGTAGCCGTCCTCGTAGTACAGCTGCGGGTCGCGCTCGTAGGTGACGCGCAGGGCGTCGGCGAGGTCGGCGGCGGCCTCCGGCTCGATGAGGGTGACGCCGATGTACTCGCCGGTGGCCTCCTCGGGCGGCATCAGCTTGGTGATGCGGCGCACCGCGCCCGAGGCGTCGGTGACGACCTTCATCTCCTCGTCGGCGAGCTTCTTGACCGTGTCGAGCGCCAGGATGATCCGGCGGCCGTCGCCGCGCGCGGCGAGCAGGGTCTTCTCGACGGAGGCCGGGTGGACGGTGTCGCCGTTGGCGAGGATGACGCCCTCGGCGATGACGTCACGGGCGCACCACAGGGAGTAGGCGTTGTTCCACTCCTCGGCCTTGTCGTTCTCGACGAGGGTGAGCTTGACGCCGTAGCGCCGCTCCAGGGCGGCGCGGCGCTCGACGACGGCCTCCTTGCGGTAGCCGACGACGACGGCCGCGTCGGTGAGGCCGACCTCGGCGAAGTTGGCCAGGGTGAGGTCGAGAACGGATCTGGCCTCGTCCGTGCCGGGAGCGACCACCGGCACCAGGGCCTTGGGAAGGGTGTCGGTGTAGGGGCGAAGACGCCGTCCGGCGCCGGCCGCCAGCACGAGGCCGATCATGCGGGTTCTCCTGTCTCATCGTGTACGGCGGGCGCGGCGGAGGAGATCCAGAAGCGGATGCTCTCCGCCAGCACCAGCAGCGCGAGGGCCCCGGCGAGGACCGCGAGCGCGAGGGTGAAGGTGGTGGTGCCGGTGAAGGCGGCGGCCGCCGCGACGACCAGCAGGGTGCGGCCCTCGTGTCCGCCCGCGGCGCGGACCAGGGCGCGCGGGGGTGCTCCGGCGCCGCCGCGCAGCCGGTAGACGGTGTCGTAGTGGTGGTAGGCGACGGCGGCCAGCAGGCCGAAGGCGGCGGGCAGCGCGCCGTCGCTGTCGCTGCGGGCGGCCAGCACGAGGACGGCGCCGTACTCCCCGGCGCGGAACAGCGGCGGCAGCAGCCAGTCCAGCGGGCGGGTGAGCGGGGCGGCGGTGGCCCGGCCCGCGCACAGGGCGTAGAGCGCGGCGGCGCCGAGGGCGGTCCACGTGCCGGCGACGCCGGGCAGCAGGAGTATGCCGAGCAGGGCGGCGGTGCCGAGTCCGGCCCACAGCGGGGCGGTCAGGGCGCCGGTGCTGCCGGGCAGGGAGGGGCGGGCGACCGCTTCGGCGAGCAGGCCGTTGTCGGTGAGGCCGGCGAGGGCGCGGGCGGCGGCCTCGCCGCCGGTGGCCCGGCGGCGGGAGCGCAGCAGCCGGCCCGCGGTGGTGTAGCAGGCGGCGAAGCCGCCGGCGGCCAGCAGGACGATCAGGGTGATGCGCGGGGTGGTGAGGGCGGTGAGGACGGCGATCAGGGCCCAGCGTTCGCCGATGGGCAGCACGATCATGCGCCGGGCCCAGACGGTCCAGCCGATGGAGTCGAGCCGGCCGGAGAGGGCGGCGGCCGGACTGGAGGCGCCGCCGGAAGCGGCGCCGGTGGTGGCGGCGTTGGCCTCGTTGAAGGAGAAGTCGACGATGTGGCGGCAGGTCTGGAGGATCATGGCGCCCAGGGCGAGCGCCCACACGTCCTCGCCGCCGCGGGCCGCGCCGAGGGCGAGTCCGGCGTAGTAGGCGTACTCCTTGGCGCGGTCGAAGGTGGCGTCCAGCCAGGCGCCGAGGGTGGAGTACTTGAGCGCGTAGCGGGCGAGCTGGCCGTCGGTGCAGTCGAGCACGAAGGAGAGCAGCAGCAGCGCACCCGCGGCGACGAAGCCGCCGCGGGTGCCGGTGGCGGCGCAGCCCGCGGCGACGAGCGCGGTGAGCAGCGAGGCGGTGGTGACCTGGTTGGGGGTGAGTCCGCGCCGGGCGCACCAGCGGGCCAGGTAGCGCGAGTAGGGGCTGACGAAGTGCGTGGTGAAGAAGCCGTCGCGGGACTTGACCGCGGTGCGCAGCCGGACGGCTTCCTCGTCGGTGGCGGCGACGGCGGCCTCGGCTTCGGCGCGTTCGGCGTCGGTGCGGGGGACGGCGGCGGTGAGGGGCCCGAGTTCGGGGCGGTGCACGGGGCAGCCGGTCTCGGTGAGGGCGTCGGCGAGGGTGTCGACGAGGATGTCCTGGGCCGTGTCGTCCCGGGCGGCGCCGCTGGTGGCGGGCACCTGGGCCGACGTACGCTCCAGGGCGGCGCCCAGTGCGCCGCGGGCCGCGCCGGTGACGGTGAGGGCGCCGGGGACGGCCGCGGCGTCGAAGCGGGGGTCGGTGAGGGCCAGCCGCAGGCTGTGCCGGTGCCCGGTGAAGCGGGGGTCGATCAGGGCGACGCGTTCGCCGGGCGGGAGGTCCGCGAGGACGGCGCCGAGCGCGGTGGGGCTGCCGGCCACGGTGACGGTGAATCCCAGGGCGGTCAGGTCGGCTCCGAGCACGGACCCGGGAACGGGCGGACCGGTGAGGATCGCGGTCGACAGCTGAACTCACTCCTTGAGGGGGCAGAACCCGCTTGCGTACGGGCTGCACGAGGGCAGAGATTATCCGATCGCCATCGTGCGGCAAGCATGGCGTCGTGGTCAGGAAACCCCGAGTTCATCCCGGAGGCAAAACCGGCGCCGGTGATGACATTACGCGACGGCGCGGCTACGGTGCGCACGGCGGGTGACCGCCCGTTAGGCTGGCGATCATGACCTGGCTGATCACCGGCGGAGCCGGTTACATCGGGGCGCATGTGGTGCACGCCATGACGGCGGCGGGCGAGCGGGCGGTGGTGCTCGACGACTTCTCCACGGGAGCGGACGACCGGCTGCCGAAGGGGGTGCCGGTGGGCCGGGGTTCGGTACTGGACCGGCCGCTGCTGGACCGGGTGCTGGCCGATTACGGGGTGACCGGGGTGGTGCATCTGGCGGCGCGCAAGCAGCCCGGGGAGTCGGTGGAGCAGCCGCTGGGCTACTACCGCGACAATGTGTACGGGCTGACGGTGCTGCTGGAGGCGGTGGCGGCGGCCGGGGTCGGGCGGTTCGTGTTCTCGTCGTCGGCGGCGGTGTACGGCACCCCCGATGTGGATCTGGTGACGGAGGACACTCCGTGCGTGCCGGTGAACCCATATGGGGAGACGAAGCTGGCCGGTGAGTGGCTGGTGCGGGCGGCGGGGCGGGCGCACGGCATCGCGACGGCCTGTCTGCGGTACTTCAATGTGGCGGGTGCGCGGGAGCCGGCGCTGGCGGACACCGGGGAGTTCAACATCATCCCGATGTTCTTCGGGCGGCTGACGCGCGGCGAGCCGCCGTTGATCTTCGGGGACGACTATCCGACGCCGGACGGGACGGGGGTGCGCGACTACGTCCATGTCGCGGATCTGGCCGACGCGCATCTGGCGGCGGCGCGGGCGCTGACGGTTCCGGGCCGCGATCTGACGGTCAACATCGGTACCGGGGTGGGGGCGTCGGTGCGGGAGATCGCCGATCTCGTGGTGGAGGTGACCGGGTTGACCAAGCCCGTGCCGAAGGTGGTGGAGCGGCGGCCGGGTGATCCGGCGCGGGTGGTGGCGTCGGTGGACCGGGCGCGTGAGCTGCTGGGTTTCTCCGCCGCGCACACGCTGCCGGAGATGGTCTCCTCCGCGTGGCAGGGCTGGCGCTTCCACCATCCGCAGCCGTAAAGGAAAACCGCAGGTCACAGCATATGACAACGGTGTTCACCGTCGCGTTGCGCATACCCCCCTCCCGTAGTTCACTTGGCGCCTGGACGCCGGTACAGCGGTAGCCCGCGGGGCTGCCCCGGGAGTTTTTCGGAGGGTCTCTTCTATGGGCGCGGGGCACAGTCACGGGGGCCCGTCCGGGCACGGTCACGGGCACGGGCAGGGGACGGCGGGAGCCGCGCACCGGGGGCGGCTGCGGATCGCGTTGCTGATCGCGCTGGTGCTGCTGGTCGCCGAACTGGTGGGGGCCTGGCTGACCGGGTCGCTGGCGCTGCTGGCGGACGCCGGGCACGTGGCGACGGACGCGGTGGGCATCGGTCTGGCGCTGCTGGCGATCCATGTGGCGAACCGGCCCACCAGTGAGCGGCGTACCTTCGGGCTGGCCCGGGTGGAGATCCTGGCGGCGCTGGCGAACTGTGTGCTGCTGCTGGGGGTGGGCGGCTACATCCTGTTCGAGGCGGTGCACCGGCTGCGGGAGCCGGCGGAGGTGCCGGGCGGGCTGACGATCGTCTTCGGTGTGGCGGGCCTGCTGCTGAACCTGGTGTCGCTGTCGCTGCTGATGCGCGGGCAGCGGGAGTCGCTGAACGTGCGCGGCGCGTTCCTGGAGGTGCTGGCGGACACGCTGGGTTCGGTCGCGGTGGTGATCGCGGCACTGGTGATCCTCACCACCGGCTGGCAGCGGGCGGACACGGTGGCCTCGCTGATCATCGCGCTGATGATCGTGCCCAGGACGGTGCGGCTGGCCAGGGAGGCGCTGGAGGTGCTGCTGGAGGCGGCGCCGAAGGACGTGGACATCGCGGCGGTGCGGCGGCACATCATGGACCTGCCGGGGGTGACGGATCTGCACGATCTGCATGTGTGGACGATCACCTCGGGGCTGCCGGTGCTGTCGGCGCACGTGGTGGTGACGCAGGAGACGCTGGACGCGGTGGGGCACGAGCGGATGCTGCACGAGCTGCAGGGCTGTCTCGGGGAGCACTTCGACGTGGAGCACTGCACGTTCCAGCTGGAACCGCACGGGCATGCGGCTCATGAGCCCCGTCTGTGCCACTGATTCCGGGCCCCGCGGCCGCCCGGGATAACCTCGCAGACGTACGCGATGAGCCCGACAAGGTGGCCGTGCCCGACAGCGAGGACGTAGTGGTGGATCCGATCATGCTGGAGCTGGTCGACGAGGCGGGCCGGACCGTCGGTACGGCCGAGAAGCTCGCCGCGCATCAGCCGCCGGGGCAGTTGCACCGGGCGTTCTCGGTCTTCCTCTTCGATCCGCGGGGACGGCTGCTGCTCCAGCGCCGGTCGCTGGAGAAGTACCACTCCCCCGGCGTGTGGTCCAACACCTGCTGCGGGCATCCGCTGCCCGGTGAGCCGCCGTTCGTCGCGGCGGCCCGGCGCACGGCGGAGGAGCTGGGGGTGGCCCCGGCCCTGCTGCGGGAGGCGGGCACGGTGCGCTACAACCATCCCGACCCGCTGTCGGGTCTGGTGGAGCAGGAGTTCAACCACCTGTTCGCCGGGGTGGTGGAGCAGGAGCTGCGGCCCGACCCGGCGGAGGTGGCGGAGACCGCCCTGGTGACGCCCGGGGAGCTGGCGCGGCGGCATGAGCGGCTGCCGTTCTCGGCGTGGTTCATGACGGTGCTGGACGCGGCGCGCCCGGCGATCCGGGAGGTCACGGGGCCGGCCGCCGGCTGGTGAGCCGGGGGGGTCAGAGGCGGTCGCAGGGCAGTTCGGCCCAGATGACCTTTCCGCCGGTGGCGGTGGAGTCGACGCCGCAGCGGCCACCGGCCTCAAGTGTGACGATCTTCACCAGCAGGAGTCCGCGTCCGCTGGTGTGCTCGGCCCCGGTTTCGAGGGCTTTGGGACGGTAGGGGTGGCCGTCCTCGACGGCGACGCGGACCCGCCCGGGGGCGAGGGTGACCTCGACGCCGATCTGCGGGGTGAGCAGGACGGCGTGCCGTACCGCGTTGGTGACCAGTTCGGACACGATGAGCAGCAGGGAGCCGAGCCGGTCGGGGCCGAGGGGGGCCTGCCGCCGGTGCAGCAGGTCGCGTACGGCGTGCCTGATCAGCGGTACGGAGGCGTCCACCGGGGCGGCGGTGAGGCGCCAGGTACCCGGAACACCTGGCGCGGCGGGGGCGGTGGGGTGCGGCGGGGCACCTGATCGGCTGTCCACCCTTCTGAGTGTTGGCATGTGCCAGGGCGGCATGACCGGATGACCGCAAGTCATAGGGTTTCCTGCTCAGTTTGACCGCTTCTCTTCATCTGAGATTGCTTTATGACAAAGCCAGGCCGTCACCCGACCAGCCGGGCGCATCGTTGCGCAAAGACCCCAATGAAATACCCCAAAACACCAGCAAAGTGACCAAGAGCGCTTGCCATCACAATTTCGGCGACTGTTCGACGCTCAAGGAGGGCAAGGTCCCCGCGACCCATTCCCCCAGGCTTTTGGAGGGCTGCTGACATGGCTCTGCCGCAAGGCCCCCTGGAGCACCGCTATCGGGGAGAGCACCCCGTACGGACCCTCGCCTATCTGTTCCGCGACGACCGGGTCCGGCTGCTGGTCGCCGTGCTCGCGTTCGGCGTCAAGCACTCACCGGTCTGGCTGCTGCCGCTGGTCACCGCGAACATCATCGACATCGTGGTGGAGCAGCGCCCGATCTCCGATCTGGCCACCAACATCGCCGTTCTGACCGTGGTCCTGGCCCTCAACTATCCGATGCACCTGCTGTACGTCCGCTGCCTGTACGGCAGCGTCCGGCGCACCGGAACCCGGCTGCGCTCCGCCCTGTGCCGGCGGATGCAGGAGCTGTCCATCGGCTACCACTCCCGGATGAGCGCCAGCGCGCTGCAGACCAAGGTCATCCGGGACGTGGAGAACATCGAGACCTCCGTCCAGCAGAGTTCGGACAACGGTCTCAACGCCATCATGACGCTGGCCGGCGGGCTCGCCGTCATCGGGCTGCGGGTGCCGGCCGCGCTGCCCGCCTTCCTCATCGTGGTGCCGGCCGCCGCGCTGCTGGTGCGCAGACTGCGCTCCCGGCTGCGCAGCCACAACGAGCAGTTCCGCCGCGAGGTGGAACAACTCTCCTCCCGGGTCGGCGAGATGACCTCACTGATCCCGGTCACCCGGGCGCACGGCCTGGAGCGCACGGCGGTGGCCCGGGTGGACGGCTCCCTGCGCCAGGTGCTCACCGCCGGACTCCGGCTCGACATGCTCAACGGCCACTTCGGCGCCCTGGCCTGGATCCTGCTCCAGGCGCTCGGCATCGGCTGTCTGGCGATGGCGGCGCTGGTCGCGTACTACGCCTGGCTGCCGATCTCGGCGGGCGACGTGGTGATGCTCAGCACCTTCTTCACCACCCTCACCGCCTCCATGACGGTGCTGATGGGCCTGGCCCCGATCATCACCAAGGGGCTCGAATCGGTGCGCTCGCTCGGCGAGGTGCTCCAGGACCCCGACCTGGAGGTCAACGACGGCAAGGAGCAGGTCACCGGCGTCGGCGGCCGGATCACCTTCGAACGGGTGGGCTTCCGCTACGACACGGAGGGGCAGGCCGCCGTCACCGGCTTCAATCTGTCGGTGACACCGGGCGAGACCATCGCGCTGGTGGGCGCCTCGGGAGCGGGGAAGTCCACCATCCTCAACCTGCTGATCGGCTTCATCCGGCCGGTCTCCGGGCGCATCCTGCTGGACGGCCGCGACATGGCCACCCTGGACCTGCGCAGCTACCGGCGTTTCCTGTCGGTGGTGCCGCAGGAGTCCGTGCTCTTCGAGGGCACCATCCGGGAGAACGTCGGCTACGGTCTCGACCCGGTCGACGACGAGCGGGTGCGCCGGGCGCTGCGGGACGCCAACGCGCTGGAGTTCGTGGACCGGCTGCCCTCCGGACTGGAGACCGTGGTCGGCGAGCGCGGCGCGCGGCTCTCCGGCGGCCAGCGGCAGCGGCTGGCCATCGCCAGGGCGCTGATCCGCGACCCGCGCATCCTGGTGCTCGACGAGGCCACCTCCGCCCTGGACACCCGCTCCGAGGCGCTGGTGCAGGAGGCCATGGCACGGCTGATGCGCGGTCGTACCGTCTTCGTGGTGGCCCACCGGCTGTCCACCATCCGCGGTGCGGACCGCATCGTGGTGATGGACCAGGGGAAGGTGCTGGAGATCGGCAGCCACGAGGAACTCATGCGCCGTGGCGGCGCGTACGCGCGGCTGCAGAAGAACCAGCTGGGCTGAGTGGCGGACCGGCCGGGGCGGTGGAGGTACCGCCCCGGCCGCCGCATGCGCGGCCCCGGCGGTCCGGCCGTGTCGACGGCGCGGTCCCCACC
>NZ_JBHWJL010000126.1:716-13755 GCF_042731495.1 Streptomyces sp. NPDC059853 | reverse complement strand
CAGCTGCTGCCCGCCGGCTACCACCGGCAGGCGCAGCGCGCGGGCGCGCTGGCCGTCCTGCTGCCGCCCGACCCCTCCCCCGGCGCGGCAGCGGCGGCGGTCGCCCGGCTGGACGGGCTGGTGATCGCCGGCGGTCCTGACGTCGCGCCGGAACGCTACGGGGCGGCGCGCGATCCGCGCACCGGCCCGGCCGACCCCGACCGCGACCACTGGGAGCTGTCCCTGATCGAGGCCGCGGGAGTGCGGAGGGTGCCGCTGCTGGGCATCTGCCGGGGGATGCAGCTGCTCAACGTGGCCAGGGGCGGCACTCTGCTCCAGCATCTGGACCACCACGCGGGCGATGTCCCGGGGCGGTTCGGCAGCCACGGGATCGAGCCGGTGCCCGGCACCCGCCTCGGCGCGATCCTGGACGGGCCGCTCACCGTCCCCACCTATCACCACCAGGCCGTCGACCGGATCGGCGGCGGCCTCACCGTCTCCGCGCACGCGCCCGACGGCACCGTGGAGGCCCTGGAGGACCCCGCCGCCGCGTTCACCCTGGCCGTGCAGTGGCATCCGGAGATGGCGGACGACACCCGGCTGATGGCCGCGCTCGTCCGCGCCGCGGGCGGCGGGTGAACCTCCGGCTTGTCAGTGGCATCGGGGATGATCCCAGCATGACCCGCTCTCTCATGCTGCTCGACACCGCCTCGCTCTACTTCCGCGCCTACTACGGGGTGCCCGAGTCCGTCCGGGCCCCCGACGGTACGCCGGTCAACGCGGTGCGCGGGCTGCTGGACTTCATCGCCCGGCTGGTCCGCGACCACCGGCCGGACGCGCTGGTGGCCTGCATGGACGCCGACTGGCGCCCGCACTGGCGGGTCGAGCTGATCCCGGGTTACAAGGCGCACCGGGTCGCCGAGGAGACCGCCGCCGGGGACCCGGACGTCGAGGAGGTGCCCGACACCCTCACCCCGCAGGTGCCGGTCATCGAGCAGGTCCTGGACGCCCTGGGCATCACCCGGCTCGGCGCGGCCGGTTTCGAGGCCGACGACGTGATCGGCACGCTCGCGGCCAAGGCCGCCGGGCCCGTGGACATCGTCACCGGCGACCGGGACCTGTTCCAGCTCATCGACGACCGCCGCCGGGTCCGGGTGCTCTACCCGGTCAAGGGCATGGGCGACCTCGCCGCCTACGACGAGAGCGCGCTGCGCGACAAGTACGGCGTGGACGGCCCCGGTTACGCGGAGCTGGCGGTGCTGCGCGGCGACCCGAGCGACGGGCTGCCCGGCGTGCCCGGCATCGGCGAGAAGACCGCGGCCACCCTGCTGGAGCGCTTCGGCGACCTCACCGGCATCCTGGCCGCCCTGGACGACCCGATGGCCAAGATCACCCGCTCCCAGCGCGCCAGGCTGGAGGCCGCGCTGCCGTATCTGGCGGTCGCCCCCACGGTGGTCCGGGTCGCCACCGACGTGCCGCTGCCGGACCACGACGCCACCCTGCCCCGCACCCCGCGCGACCCCGCCGCGCTGGACGCGCTCGCCGGCCGCTGGGGCCTGGGCAGCGCCCTGGGCCGGCTGCTGGCCGCCCTGGAGCAGCGGCCCGGCTGACGCGCCCCGCTCAGCCGACCGAGCTGTAGGCGACGACCCCGCGCAGTATCTTGTCGACCGCCTTGTGGGCGGTCTTGGCGACCGTCCCGCCGGCCGGCGCGGCCTGCGCGATCTGGCCCAGCACGTCGATGATCTGCTTGCACCAGCGCACGAAGTCACCGGCGGTCATGTCCGCGTCGCCCAGCACCTCGTCCAGCGCGTGTCCCTGCGCCCAGCGGTAGGCGGCCCAGGCGAAGCCCAGATCCGGCTCCCGCTGGCCCACCCCGGTGGCCTGGTTGATCCGGTGCTGCTCCTCCAGGGCGTCCAGCCGCCCCCAGATGCGCACCATCTCGCCCAGCGCGGCCTTGGCGCGCCCGCCCGGCAGCTCCGGCGCGGGCGCGTCGTCGGCCGAGCGGGTCTCGAAGACCAGCGCCGAGACGCACGCGGCCAGCTCCGCCGGGTCAAGACCCTCCCAGACCCCGTCCCGCAGGCACTCGCTCGCCAGCAGGTCCAGTTCGCCGTACAGCCGGGCCAGCCGCCGCCCGTCGTCGGTGACCGCGTCGCCGTCCAGGTAGCCCAGTTCGGACAGCAGCGCGTACACCTGGTCGAAGGTCCGGGCGATGGTGTTGGTGCGGCCCTCGATCCGCCGCTCCAGCTGCCGGTTGTCGCGCTTGAGCCGGTGATAGCGCTCGGCCCACCGGGCGTGGTCCTCCCGCTCGTCGCAGCCGTGGCACGGATGGGCCTTGATCTGCTGCCGCAGCCGCGTCAGCTGGGCGTCGTCGGCCGCCTGGGCCCGCTGCTTGCGGCGCCGCCCCGGCTCGTGGTGCCCGGCCTTGGTGCGCAGCGCCGAGGCCAGATCCCGCCGCGACTGCGGGCTGCGGGCGTTGAACGACTTGGGGATCCGCATCCGGTCCAGCGGCTCCACCGGCACCGGGAAGTCCACCGAGGCCAGCCGCTTCACCTGCCGCTGGGCGGTGAGCACCAGGGGACGCGGCCCGTCGTGCATGTCCATGCCGCGCTGCCGGGCCGGCCCGCGCCCGCCACCGGCCAGCCCGGGGTCGACCCCCCGGGCGAGCCCGGCGAACTTGCCGGTGGGGACATGGATGATGTCGCCGGGCCGCAGCTTCTCCAGCGCCGCCGCGGCGGCGGCCCGCCGCTGCGCCACGCCCTCGCGGGCCAGCTCCGTCTCCCGGTCCTTCAGCTCGCGGCGCAGCCGGGAGTACTCCTCGAAGTCGCCCAGGTGACAGGTCATCGCCTCCTTGTACCCGGCGAGCCCGCTCTCGTTCTTGCGCACCTGGCGGGAGATGCCGACCACCGAGCGGTCGGCCTGGAACTGGGCGAACGAGGTCTCCAGCAGTTCCCGGGAGCGGTGCCGGCCGAACTGGCCGACGAGGTTGACCGCCATGTTGTACGACGGCTTGAAGGAGGAGCGCAGCGGATAGGTGCGTGCCCCGGCCAGCCCGGCGAGCGCGCCCGGATCCATGCCGCGCTGCCACAGCACCACCGCGTGGCCCTCGACATCGATCCCGCGCCGCCCGGCCCGGCCGGTCAGCTGGGTGTACTCGCCGGGGGTGATGTCGGCGTGCTGCTCGCCGTTCCACTTGACGAGCTTCTCCAGCACCACCGAGCGCGCGGGCATGTTGATGCCCAGGGCCAGGGTCTCGGTGGCGAAGACCGCCTTCACCAGGCCCTGGACGAAGAGTTCCTCGACGATCTCCTTGAAGGCGGGCAGCATCCCGGCGTGATGGGCGGCGATGCCGCGCTCCAGGCCCTCCAGCCACTCGAAGTAGCCGAGCACCCGCAGGTCCTCGTCCGGGATGGCCGCGGTACGCCGCTCGACGATCTCGCGCACCCGCAGCCGGGCCGCGCTGTCGTTCAGCCGCAGCCCGGCGAACAGGCACTGCTGCACGGCCGCCTCGCAGCCGGCGCGGCTGAAGATGAAGGTGATGGCGGGCAGCAGGCCCTCGGCGTCCAGCCGGTCGATGACCTCGGCGCGGCTGGGCGTCCACACCCGGTTCCTGGCCCGCCGCTCCCGCTCCCGGTCGGCGGCCCGCCGCCGGTCCCGCCCGGCGCCGCGCTCCCGGTTCCAGGACCTGGCGCCCTCGGTACGGGCCATCCGCAGCAGATCGGGGTTGACCTCCCGCTTGGCGCCCGACTCCTCGAACAGGTCGTACATCCGCCGCCCGGCCAGCACGTGCTGCCACAGCGGCACCGGGCGGTGCTCGGAGACGATCACCCGGGTGTCGCCGCGCACCGTGTCCAGCCAGTCGCCGAACTCCTCCGCGTTGGAGACGGTCGCCGACAGCGAGACCAGGGTCACCGAGTCGGGGAGGTGGATGATGACCTCCTCCCACACGGCGCCGCGGAACCGGTCGGAGAGGTAGTGCACCTCGTCCATCACCACGTAGCCGAGGCCGTTCAGCGCCTGGGAGCCGGCGTAGAGCATGTTGCGCAGCACCTCGGTGGTCATCACGACCACCGGGGCATCGGCATTCACACTGTTGTCACCGGTCAGCAGACCGACCCGGTCGGCGCCGTAACGCTTGGCCAGATCGGTGAATTTCTGGTTGGAGAGGGCTTTGATGGGCGTGGTGTAAAAACATTTCCGCCCTTGGGTGAGCGCCAGATGGACGGCGAATTCTCCGACGATGGTCTTCCCCGACCCGGTGGGCGCGGCGACGAGTACACCGCTGCCGCCCTCCAGGGCCTGGCAGGCCTCGACCTGGAACGCGTCGAGTTCGAAGTCGTACATCTGGCGGAACGGGGCGAACGCGGTGGCCTGCTCGACGGCGCGCTTGCGGGCGGCGGCGTAGCGCTGCGCGGGGGACATGTCCTCGGTCATCGTGCTTCGAGCCTACCGGCCACCACCGACAGCGGGGTGATCTTTGTCGTGCCGCCGCCCCCGGCACCGCGGGTGGGTGCCGGGGGCGGCGCGGGAGACTCGCGGGACCCGGATCAGGTGGCGTCGTCGTAGCCGCCCCGGCCGGAGCGGCCGATGTCCTCGGGACCGTCGAGGGAGGACGGCGTCAGGTCGAGGTCGGACGCCTCGTCGTCACCGAGCCGGGCCTCCGGGTCGTTGCGGCGCCGCCGGTAGTCGTTGAGCAGCGCGATCCCGGTGGCCAGGAAGTACAGGCCGGTGACCGGCACCTGGAGCGCGATCATGGACATGATGTCGGTGGGGGTGATCGCGGCGGCGAAGATCGCGATGCCGACGACCATGCCGCGCCACCAGCTGAGCATCCGCTTGCCGCTGACCACCCCGCCGAAGTTCAGCATGACGAGCACGAGCGGCAGCTCGAAGGCGAAGCCGAAGGCGACCGCCATCCGCACGGTGATGTCGAGGATGTCGTCGACGGAGACCAGATTCTCCGCGCCGTCGGCGGAGAAGCTCAGCAGCACCGGGATGGCGCGCGGCAGCAGCCAGTACGCGAAGTAGGCGCCGAACAGGAAGAGCGGCACGCCCACCGCGACCACGGCGCGGGTGTACTTCTTCTCGTTCTTGTGCAGGCCGGGGGCCATGAAGCCCCACGCCTGGTAGAGCCACACCGGGGAGGCCAGCACGAACCCCACCATCAGGGAGACCTTGATGTAGGTGGCGAAGGGCGAGGTGAGGCCGGCCTGGGTCAGGGTCGCGCACCGGTTGCCGGCGGGGTCCGCGTCCTCCAGCTCGATGCACTGCGGAAGCGGTGCGGTGATGAAGTTCATGATGCTCTTCGCGAAGAAGAGCGCCACGACCGTGATCACCACCACCGCGAGCACGGAGATCGCGAGCCGGTTGCGCAGCTCGCGCAGATGCTCCGTGAGGGGCATGCGCCCCTCCGGGTCCTTCGCCTTCTTCCGGGCAGCCTTGGGCACCCCTGCGTCCTCATCCGTCAGGGCAGCCGGAACCGCTCCGGCCACCGGCTGTCAGTGTGCTGGTACGGCGTGACGGTCAGCCCTGGCTGGTGTTCCGGGGCTCGTCCACCGGCCGGGCGCTGCTGACGTCGCCGGGGGCGGCCTGGATGGTGCGGGGCGCCGGCTGCGGCTGCGGCTCGGCGGAGCTGTGGGCGGTGTCACCGCCGGTGCCCTTCTGCGCGTCGTTGCCGTCGGTGCGCAGCGCGGCGGTCTCGCTCTTCAGGATCCGCAGCGACTTGCCGAGCGCCCTTGCGGTGTCCGGCAGCCGCTTCGCCCCGAAAACGAGCACGACGACGGCCAAAATGAGAACGATCTGCCACGGTCCGATCTGGCCCATAATTTTCGTCCAGTCTCTCATCCGGGAAGGCGGGTGGTTTTTCCAGCCGTGCCGGACGGGGACTTACGTGAACGTCCCGCACGAGCTGAGTCATAGTAACGCCCAAGGGTGAACACAAAGCAATGCCCGGGCGGGGCCCTAACGGCGCGGCGCCTCGCGCGCGAGCCGTGCGGCGGAGTGTTCCAGTTCCTCGGCTGCCCGGCCGATCCGCTCGCTCCCCTCCCCCACGGCCCGTCCGAAGCGCGCGGCCTCGACACCGACGCGCACGGCCAGTACCCCCAGCAGCAGAACGCCGACGGCGGCCAGGGTGAGATGGAGCATCGCCCAGAACATGGTGCGGAGCCTACGCCACCGCCCTCCCCAGCCGGTGCCCCCGCCCGGGTACCAGCGGGTGCCGTCAGAGGGGCGTGTCGTACGCGGCCAGCGCCGCGCGGGCGGCCTCGCGCGCGCTGTCGGCCAGCTGGGCCGGTGCCACGATCCGGCCGTCCCGGCCGAGCCGCAGCGCCAGCCGGCGCAGCGTGGCGGGGTCGGGGGTGCGCAGGGTGATCCGCAGCCCGCCGTCCGGCAGCTCCTCGGCCGTGTCGTGCGGGTAGTACTCGGCGACCCAGCGCCCGCCGGGCCCCACCTCGATGACCACCTCAGGGTCGGTGGCGGCCGGCTGCACCAGGCCCTCGCTCAGGTCCCGCGGCTCCACCGGCGGCGGGTCGGCCGGGGTGTCGAGGAGTTCCACGCTGGCCACCCGGTCGAGCCGGAAGGTGCGCCGGGCCTCGCTGCGCCGGCACCACGCCTCCAGATAGGTGTGGCCCACCGCGAACAGCCGCACCGGGTCGATCTCCCGGTCGGTCAGCTCGTCGCGGCCCGGCGAGTAGTAGCGGATGCGCAGCCGGCGGCGCTCGGTGAGCGCCCGGTCGGCCACCGCGAACACCTCGCCCTCGGATTCGAAGGTGACCGACAGCCGGGAGGAGGCGCCCGCGCTCTCCCCGGCCGCGGCCTCCAGCTTGGCGGTGGCCCGCAGCAGGGCCTCGCGGTCGCTGTCCCGCAGGCCCGGCAGGGTGGCCACCGCGCGGGCGGCCACCAGCAGCGCGGTGGCCTCGTCGGCGGCCAGCCGCAGCGGCTCACCGGCCGAGGAGCCGGTGGCCTCGGCGTTGTACCACCAGATGTGCTCGCCGTCGGTGTCGATGTCCAGCAGATCACCGCCCCGGAAGCTGGTGCCGCACATCGGCAGCACGCTCAGGTCGGAGATCAGCTCGTCCTGCGAGATACCGAAGGCGCGGGCCACCTCGTCCACCCGGGCGCCGGGGCGCTCGCGCAGATAGGTGACCAGGGACAGCATCCGCCGGGTCCGGTCGATGGCATTGGTCGCCACAGTGTGCGCGTCCCCTCATCCCTTGGCGACGGCGCGCAGCCGGTCCACCACATCGGCCCGCAGTTCGGCGGGTTCCAGCACGATCACATCGGGGCCGAACTCCACCAGCCAGGCGCCGAGGCCGTGGCCGTGCGGGATCTCCAGCTCGTCCCAGCCGTCCTCGCCCTCCCGCGTCCAGGTGGCGCGCGCCCGCAGCGGGTAGCCCGCCCCGGCGCGCAGCCGGATCCTGGCCGCTGTGGTGGCGCTCTCCCCCGCCCACTCGGCGACGGACTCGCGTACCGCGACGACGCCGGGCACCTCGGCGGTGAACGCCCCGCCGCGGGAGCGCACCCGGCCGCTGATCCGGGAGAGCCGGAAGACCCGCTCGGCGCGCCGCTCCCGGTCGTAACCGGCCAGGTACCAGTGGCCGCGCCAGCACTCCAGGGCCCAGGGCTCGACCTGCCGCTGCTCGGCGTGGGCGGCGTTGGACTTGCGGTAGTCGAAGGTGACCGGGCGGCGGTCGCGGCAGGCGATCATCAGCGGCTCGAAGGCGGCCTCACCGGCGGGGATGCGCGGCTCCAGGGCGCTGAAGGTCTCCTGCTCGGCCCCGGCCAGCGGCATCCCGGCCGCGCGGAGCTTCTGCAGCGCGCCGCTGGCGGCCCCGGCCAGCCGGGCCTGCTGCCAGACCTTCGCGGCGAGCCCGAGCGCGGCGGCCTCCTCGGCGTCCAGGGTCAGCGGGGGCAGCCGGTTGCGGTCGCGGCGGGCGAGGTAGCCGATCTCTCCGTCGAGGGACTCCACGGTGTCGATGACCATGCCCAGTTCGCGCAGATCGTCCTTGTCCCGCTCGAACATGCGGTTGAAGGCGTCCTCGCTGCCGGCCTCGATGTACGCCTCGATGGAGGTCCGCAGCTCCCGCTTGGTCAGCGGACGGCCGGTGCCCAGCAGGCACAGCGCCAGGTTCATCAGCCGCTCGGCCTTGGCGATCGCCATCGGCGGGCCGCCCCCTTCCTCCTCCGCGCCCACACACAGCGATGGGCCCACCCCCGCACGGGGATGGGCCCACGGTACCGCTTGTCCGGATCAGACCGAGACCAGGTCGCAGACGAAGATCAGGGTCTCGCCGGGGGCGATCCGCCCGCCGCCGGCCCCCTGGTCGCCGTACGCGAGGTGCGGCGGGATGGTCAGCTGCCGGCGGCCGCCGACCTTCATGCCCTGCACGCCCCGGTCCCAGCCCGGAATGACCTGGCCGGCGCCCAGCTGGAAGCGCAGCGGGGTGCCGCGGTTCCAGCTGGCGTCGAACTCCTCGCCAGTGCTGAAGGAGACGCCGACATAGTGCACGGCGACGGTGGCGCCTGCCTCGGCGACCGGGCCGTCACCCTCCCAGAGGTCCTTGATCTCCAGATCGGCGGGCGGGTCGCCGATGGGGAAATCGACCTCCGGCTTGTCGTTGCTCACGAATTCACTCCTAGGAACGATCAGGTCGATGGTGCGTACGAAAGCCTACGGGCTCCGCCGGCCGGTCACGCGACGCCGATGATGTCCACGACGAAGACCAGGGTGGAGTTGCCGGGGATGCTGGCGTTGCCCGCCTCGCCGTACGCCTTGTCCGGCGGCAGCACCATCAGCACCCGGTCGCCCACGTGCTTGCCGACCAGCGTCTCGTCCCAGCCGGAGATCACCTGACCGGCGCCGATCTGGAAGGAGGCGCCGCCGTCGCGGTCCCAGGAGGAGTCGAACTTCTCGCCGTCCTCCCAGTTCACACCGGTGTACTGGACGAACAGGGTGTGCCCGGCCAGCACCTCGGCACCGTCGCCCTCGATCAGGGTCTGCTCGCGCAGCTCGGCCGGGGCGTCACCCTCGGGGATGGTGATGGTGGCGGGCTCCTGGCCCTCCGCCACGACCTCCGGCATGCCCTCCTCGACCGGGGCCTGCTCACCGGTCGCCGAGGTGGTCGGGTCGATGGCGACATTGATGTCGAAGACCCACACCATGCCCTGGTCCTTGTCCAGGCCCACCGTGTCGGCGGTCTCGCCCAGCAGCTCGCCCGCGGTGCCCTCGACCTTGACCCGGCTGCCCACCTGGGTGCCGATCAGCGGCTCCGTGATGGCCTCCGGCAGCGCCGACTCCACACCGGCCTGGGTGACCAGCTGCGGACGCGGGGTGTCGTCCGAGGTGGTGGGCTGGCCGTCCTGGGTCATCCAGGTGTTGACCAGGTCGCTCTGCTCACCCGTGGTCTTGCCGATCACATCCATGCCGAGCATGTCACCCTGCTTGACCTCGGCTCCATCACCCTCGGTGAGCACTTCGACCGAGGTCTTGCCCGCGGAGGCGTCCTCGTCGAATTCGATGGTGGGCTGCTCGCCGGGCTTGCCCGAGACAGCAGCGAGCGGCCCCGAGGACGAGGAACCGTCATCGGAGCCGCAGGCGGCGGCGGTCAGCAGAATGGCCGGGACTGCCAGCGCCGCGACAACACGGCGCGCGCGTTTCGTAGGGATCATCAGTCCAACTCAGCTAGGGACGGACGGGGGGGACCCGCTGGTCCCGCCCAGCCTACGGCCTCCGTCCCGCTATTCCCGGTTTACATCCCGGCGATCAGCTTCTCCACCCGCTCGTCGACCGACCGGAACGGGTCCTTGCACAGCACGGTGCGCTGCGCCTGGTCGTTCAGCTTGAGATGCACCCAGTCGACCGTGAAATCCCGGCGCTGCTCCTGGGCCCGCCGGATGAAGTCGCCGCGCAGCCTGGCCCGGGTGGTCTGGGGCGGCACGGACTTGCCCTGGAAGATCTTCAGATCGTTGCAGATGCGCTGCGCCTGGCCCTTGCGCTCCAGCAGGTAGTAGAGGCCCCGGCGGCGGTGGATGTCGTGGTACGCGAGGTCTATCTGCGCCACCCGCGGGTGGGACATCGTGAGGTTGTGCTTGGCCCGGTACCGCTCGATCAGCTGGTACTTCATGACCCAGTCGATCTCGGTGTTGATCTTGTCGAGTTCCTGGGCGCGGATCGCCTCCAGAGTGCGGCCCCACAGCTCCAGGACCTGCTCGGTCAGCCCGCTGCGCATCCCGCGCCGCTCGCAGAAGTCCAGCGCCTTCTCGTAGTACTCCTGCTGGACCTCCAGCGCGGACGCCTCGCGGCCGGTGGCCAGCCGGACCTTGCGCTGCCCGGTGGTGTCGTGGCTGACCTCGCGGATGGCCCGGATCGGGTTCTCCAGGGTGAGGTCGCGCATCACCGTCCCGGCCTCGATCATGCGCAGCACCAGGTCGGTGGCCCCGACCTTCAGCAGCATGGTGGTTTCGGACATGTTGGAGTCGCCGACGATCACATGCAGCCTGCGGTAGCGCTCGGCGTCGGCGTGCGGCTCGTCGCGGGTGTTGATGATCGGCCGGGACCTGGTGGTCGCGGAGGACACCCCTTCCCAGATGTGCTCGGCCCGCTGGCTGACGCAGAACACCGCGCCGCGCGGCGTCTGGAGCACCTTGCCGGCCCCGCAGATCAGCTGCCGGGTCACCAGGAACGGGATCAGGACATCCGCCAGCCGGGAGAACTCCCCGTGCCGGGCCACCAGATAGTTCTCGTGGCAGCCGTAAGAATTTCCGGCGGAGTCGGTGTTGTTCTTGAAGAGATAGACATCGCCGGCGATCCCCTCTTCGTGCAGCCGGCGCTCGGCATCGACGAGGAGCCCTTCCAGAATGCGCTCACCCGCCTTGTCGTGGGTGATGAGCTCGGTGACGTTGTCACACTCCGGGGTCGCGTATTCGGGGTGTGAACCGACATCCAGGTACAGCCGGGCGCCGTTGCGCAGAAAAACATTGCTGCTGCGGCCCCAGGACACGACTCGGCGGAAGAGGTACCGCGCCACTTCGTCCGGGGACAGCCGCCGCTGCCCACGGAACGTGCAGGTGACGCCGTACTCGTTCTCCAGCCCGAAGATTCGGCGATCCATGTCTGAACATTACGCCCGATCCTCAGTTCTGAAACGGGGTTCGGGGGCGGCGTTTCGATCATTTTCCGACCCGGCCACCGCCACCGCCACCGGGCGCGGCGCGGCCAGGACGTTCCGCGTCAGCCACAGCACCGCCAGCGCGAGCAGGCCGGCCACCCCGGACAGGGCGTATCCGGCGTCCTCGCCGCCCCGTTCGATCACCGGGCCCACCGCCCCGGTCCCCATCGCGGCGCCCACCCCGAAGGTGGTCACCAGCCAGGAGAACGCCTCGGTGACCGTCCCACGGGGCGCGTGCCGGTCGATGACGACGAAGGCGCAGGCCAGCGCGGGCGCGAGGAAGACCCCGGCGAGCACGGACAGCAGCGTCATGACGACCACACCGGACGGCACCAGGGCCAGCGGCAGGTAGCAGGCGGCCAGCGCGGCCACCAGCAGCCGCAGCCGCCGCTCCGGCTCACCCGGCCACTGCCTGGCCCCGTACGCCAGACCGCCCAGCAGCGCGCCCACGCCCAGGCCCGAGTGCAGGTAGGTGGCGACGAGTTCGTTGCCGTGGGTGTCCGCGTAGGCGACCGCGGCCACCGCGATGGCACCCAGGGCGCCACCGACGAAGAAGAAGCCGCCCAGCAGTGCCAGCAGCCCGCGTGAGCGCAGCGCGCCCAGCCAGTGCGCCTCGCGCGGGGCGCTGCGCCAGCGCCGGGAGGGTCCGGAGAGCGCCACGGACAGGGCGCCGAGCAGCCCGGCGCCATTGACGATCAGCAGGGCGGCCCCTTCCGACCACTGGGCGACGCAGAGCATCACCACGAGCGGGCCGCCGGCGAAGATCACCTCCTGGGCCACCGCCTCCAGCGCGTACGCGCGGTGCACCCGGTCCTCGCGGTGGTTCAGGACGCTGGGCCACAGGGCCCGCAGCGCGCCCTCCAGCGGCGGGGTGGTCAGCCCGGCGAGCAGCATGAGCGTCAGTGCCAGGGCGGGGCTGCCGACGCCCGCGACGGCCAGCGCGCCCATCGCGGTGGTGGAGCACAGGGCGGCGGGGAGCAGGACCCGGGGCTGGCCGTACAGGTCCACCAGCCGGCCGAGCAGCGGCTGGCCGACGGCGGTGGCCACCCCGTACCCGGCCACGAGCACCCCGGCCAGGCCGTAACTGCCGCCCTCGGCGCGCACGAAGAGCAGCACCGCGAGCGAGGCCACACCGTTCGGCAGCCGGCCGAGCAGTGTGCTGCCCAGCAGCCGCCCCACGTGCGGCGCGCGCAGCAGATCCAGGTATCCCGTTGCCATGCAGGCTCCCAGCCAGAGAGAAGTGTTACGTATAACGTCGCTCGATTGTACGTACCATGGCCGACTGTGAACAGCAGTGCCCGACCGGGGGACGTCCCCGCCCGCCCCACCAGTCGGGATGTGGCCGAACGGGCCGGGGTCTCGCAGGCCACCGTCTCCCTGGTGCTCCGCGAGCGCTGGCAGGGCCGGGTCTCCCCCGCCCGTGCCGAGACGGTGCGCGCCGCCGCCCGGGAGCTCGGGTACCGCCCCAATCTGGCCGCCCGCAGTCTGCGGCTCGGCCGCACCAGGACGGCGCTGGTGGTGGTGCCAGCGCTCTCCAGCGAGTTCTTCGCCGTGATGTACGCGGGGGCGGCCCGGGTGGCGGCGGAACACGGTTTCGGCGTGGTGCTCTACCTCTCGCCGGAGGGCATCGGCCCGGCCCCCGACCCGTTCGCGCACTCCGGCGCCACCCTCGACGGGGTACTGGCTTCTTCCATGGCGGCACCGGCGCTGCGGGCCCTGAGCGAGGGCGGGCTGCCGCTGGTGATGCTCGACAGCGAGCCGCGCGACCCGGGGGCCGCCGCCACCGTGAACCCGGACATCGGCGACGGGATGCGGCAGCTGGCCCGGCACGTGCTGGGCCTCGGGCACCGGCGGATCGCGCACCTCGCGGCCGATGTGGACTCCTGGACCTTCCGGGA
>NZ_JBHWJL010000126.1:0-706 GCF_042731495.1 Streptomyces sp. NPDC059853 | reverse complement strand
CTGCTGCGGCTCGGCGTCCACTGAGCGATGGCGGTCTGCCGCAGGTGCTGCTAGAGAGCGAGCCCCGCGACCCGGGAGACGGCGCGGGTCCCGGGCGCCTCGGTCGTCCGCACGGAGCGGGCGCCGCTGACGGTACGGGGCGGGCTGGCCGCCGCGGAACGCGCGCTGGCGGCTGTCCCCCGCCCCACGGCGCTGGTCTGCGACGACGACGTGCTCGCGGTGGGGGCGGGCAAGGCAGCCCGGCGGCTGGGCCTGCGGGTGCCCGCGGACGTGTCCGTGGCCGGGTTCGGCGACACCGATCTGGCCACGGCCGTGGAGCCGGAGCTGACCACGATCCGGCTGCCGGCCGCCGCCATGGGCGAGGAGGGCATGGGCGCCCTGCTGACGGTGCTGCGCGGCGATCCGGCGCCCGGCGCGGTCCTGCCGGTCACCCTGGTGCCGCGCGGCTCCACGGGCCCGCCTCCGGCGGAGGGCTGATCCGTCCCGCTCCGGCCGCACGGACCACGGCCGGTCGCCCGCCCGGGGCCCGCCGCGCCCATCCGGGCGCCGGTCCCGCCCACGACGCCGAGGGTGGTGCTGCGGCCGGATGAGCCACCGGCGCCTCACGTCGTCCGCGACGGGGCGGCCCGCACCACGCCACCGGCGCCGGACGGTGTACCCGCTCACCACGCCGTGGGCCCCTGCGGACCGGACCGTCGGTCCGGTC